>JANWJI010000065.1 GCA_025449515.1 Nitrososphaeraceae archaeon
CAAAGAATAAGCGCAAACGACATGTTCTTTATCGCTGCGGCTCTTTCTGCATCAGTTCAATCGAAAAATTTCAGCCCGTCTCAAAGCGTTCCAGATAGCAAAAATAAACCTCTTGTTTGTGACAGATGCTTACGCGGTAGACTCAAGCCAATATTACCTGACGATTTTCTTAGAATGAAATTTTCCGTCAAAGTTGATCATACCATGTGTTCTGAAGAGGACATTAGCAGGACTAATTATCTAATCGAAAATCAGAAAATAGAAGATATTCCAACTGTTAGCCGAGGTACCGAACGTTTTAGTGATCAAGTCATTGAAAGAGCGAATAGCAAAAATTGAAACGGCTAAATAAGAAAATAGATTGATAATCCTGTAGTTGTGTTTTTTAGAATAGATATTGATACCTCAATTCATGCAAAATCAGGCTTATATAATTTTATTAGCGGTGCCTTTAGCGCTAACTGCATTTACCCACATTTGGAATCCGATAGGATTTCCTAATTTTCATACTGATGAAGGAGTTTATGTTAAACGTGCGATGCACGTATTAAATGGTACTGGTCCTCAAGAATCAGCATTTTACGATCATCCTTATTGGGGACAGCTCTTTTTGGCTGGAATATTTTGGTTAGTTGGTTATCCAAATTCATTGCACCCATTAAATGATGTGCACTCAATAGAAATGTTATATCTTTTTCCAAGGGTTTTGATGGGAATATTTGCCGTAATAGATACATTTCTTGTTTATAAGATATCAGAATATAAATACAATAGAAGCGTTGCGTTCGTTGCATCAATTCTCTTTGCCGTTATGCCAATAGCTTGGCTCACCAGAAGAATCTTTTTAGATTCAATTCAGTTGCCTTTTCTTTTATCATCGATATTATTTGCAATATATTCTACAAAAAATTATGATGATCGTAATCATAGTAACAAGAAGGCCAATACAACCAGTAGCAAAAAGACATTTTTGCTTATATTACTTTCGGGCGTTTTTCTAGGATTAGCTATATTTACAAAAATTCCAGCATTTACAATGATACCACTTGTTGGATTCCTTGTATTAAGAAATGCCAGCAACAACAAAAACAAGCGGTTGAAGATTTTATGACTCTGGCTTATTCCAGTTTTTTTAATACCGATAATTTGGCCGATATACGCTATATATTTGAATCAATACCATGAGTGGACAGCTGGTGTTTTACTGCAAATGAATAGAATAAGCCAGCCATTAATACTATCTTTAGGTGACTTTTACGAGAAGGACCATATTCTTTTAATTTTTGGTATTGCCGGTTTAGCTCTCGCAGCAATAAAAAGGGACTTGTTTATTCTAGTTTGGGCAATACCGCTTGTGACTTTTCTTTATTTTATAGGATATGTTTCTATATTTTATCTAATTCCATTACTGCCATTATTTTGTATTGCAACCGCTGTGTTGATAGAACGGGCAACGAATAAAATAGATAGAATTGTTAATCAGAAAATAGCATCATCCGTTATTGCTTCTGCATTAGTGATCTTTGGACTGACAAGCACGGTAATTCTTATAACAACAAACGTTCCTTCTTACCAATTTGAAGCAGAGGAGTTTGCGATTAAATATTTGACAGAAAAACTTGACAATTACAACTACAGTAACAAAGTAACAATGTTGGCAAATCCGTTTTACTTTTGGATACCTCAATATGTTTTCAAAGTAAATGATATTTATAAAGGCTATGAAGAAAAAACACCAGTAGAAACTAAGAAGGTTCTTCTGATAGTGGATGAAGGTTTCTTAAATGTTATGTCAAGGAATATTCCATATGCAAGAGTATTACAAAATCTCTATAATTCTACACGTATCTTAATATCAGTTAATGAAACTGTGGATCGATATGCCATGAATAGGTATCCATACACAAACTTAAATGAGTACACTAATGAAAAACAAATTGAAATTAGATCAAACTATTAAGACAAATTTGAACTAAAGCATTTGAATCTTGCTTAAGGCAGATTATATTCGCTGAAGTTTCGTTATGGAAAGAGAAGGCTGAAATCAGCTCGAAAGACTAGACATAGATCTATATATCTTCAGCACAATTATATAGGTTATTAGTTATAATCCTTATCGTTTAACCCGTAAACATCAATTCAAGTATCATGGCTACAACTGCATGTAAGATTGGATAAAAATCGTCGTAGTTGGCGAAACTCTCAAGGATAACGATGCTACTTGTGGTCGATCTATAAGAACGGTCTGCCATAATCTCCTGCCTTCACCAATCTGAATCTGCTATACTTGAACATTTACATAATAGAAAAATTCTCGTTAACGTTGCTTATGCTATCTACACTATATCATTTGAAATTAGTTGTTGGTTGATTATGATTGTGCAAGGTCAAAGTAGTAGATGGGGATGACTGACTTTTAAAGATGAGTAGGGAGCTTGACGTTAAGAAAAAACAAAATTTAGTCTAGCGCCCACAGATTCTAGGATTTTAGTGGAATTTTGTATTGTAGATAATATATCTGCGGTACACGGTGTATAACGACAAATCTCCTAAAGACATGAAAGACATGTAGTGTCAAACAAAATTATGTTAAATACATAGTTCTACATAGGTCTATGTGAACTCTATCCAGAACCAAGATAACTAACTATATCTTATCAAAAATAATGTCAAAAATCGTTATGAATTCTGTTGTAATTGTAGTGATGACCTCATTGCTACTTACTGGAGTTGTGACAATGAGCATGTCCCAACGGTCGTTTGCTCAGCTTCTTCCTAAACAAATGCAAACACCAGGTCAATCAAATATTAATGGTGCAGGCGCAACCTTTCCCTTCCCATTAATTGATACATGGCGAGTCGAGTACCAGAAGGTAAAGCCATATGTGAATATTAATTATCAATCTATAGGTAGCGGGGGAGGTGTTAAGCAATTTACGGCCAAGACAGTAGATTTTGGCGCCTCAGATGCTCCCCTTAGTGCTGCTGAAAGAGCAAAAGCTACAGGGGCGGTACATATCCCAGAAACAATTGGTTCGGTAGTAGCAGCCTATAATATTCCAGGGATTCCTGATAAAGGGCTCAAGCTTACTGGTCCAATCCTTGCAGATATCTTTGCAGGTAAGATAAAGAAATGGAATGATCCAAGGATTCAATCACTAAACCCGGACAAGAAACTTCCAGCAGCTGATATCGTGACGGTTCACAGATCAGACGGCTCAGGCACGACTTTTGTATGGACTAGCTATCTGTCAAACGCAAGTCCGCAATGGAATCAAACTATTGGAGCATCCAAATCAGTTCAATGGCCCAGTGGTGTTGGAGCCCCTGGTAATGAAGGTGTGGCAAATGCAATAAAAGGCTCGCCTAACACTATAGGATATATAGAACTGAATTATGCTCTACAAACTAAAACACCATACGCATTTATTCAGAATAAGGCAGGCAAGTTCATTGAACCAACCTTAGAGTCAGTCAAGCAGGCAGCTGCGGATGTGTCAGCAAAAGGCCTACCGAAAGGAGATGCATCATGGCAAAAAGTGACATTGCTTAATGATAAAGGAAGCGGTGCCTATCCTATCGCAAGCTTTTCTTACTTGCTTCTTCCAAAAGACCTAGGTAAAAGTCCTAACATGAACGAAGCAAAAGCAAAGGCACTGGTGGATTTCATAAGCTGGGCGATTACTGACGGTCAGAAATTTGCGTCAAAGCTAGGTTATGTTCCACTTCCAGACCCCGTTGTCAAACTTGATCAAGATACAATCAAATCGCTAACATTCAATGGAAAACCAATCTGAGTCTGATCTAGAATTATGGCTGTACCATAATACCTCCACTTTTTTACTTTACTATATAGACTATTATGATCTATAGTATGACTATATGTAAATCTAATATAATGATGGATTCTTCAAAACTAATAGGCAGTTATTCATGACAAGCGGATCTGTGCATATAAATACAGACATCAAGGAAAAGGTCTCGTCTTTTCTTGTAGGCGATAGGAAAAGAAGGAAAATTGGCGATAAACTATTTCATGGTCTGGTCATAGGTACCGCAGCTTATACATTATTGATTATAGTTATTGTAGTGGTCTCAGTCGGTTTAGGGTCGGCGAAGATCTTTTCTTATGAAGGATTTATTGGATTTGTGACTGGTACTAATTGGAATGCAGTCGAGGGCCGCGAATCCTATGGAGCTCTGCCGTATATTATCGGGACGTTAATGAGTTCAGGTATTGCATTACTCATTGGTGTACCTATGAGTATAGGTATAGCATTCTTTCTATCCGAAATGGCCCCTTCTAGATTAAGCTCACCATTATCTTTTGTAATAGAATTACTAGCAGCTGTTCCAAGTATAATTTATGGTTTATGGGCTCTCTTTGTATTTAGATTCCTGATAAAAGACTGGATAGAAACACCATTGTATAATACACTAGGACCCTATATACCATTCTTTAACCAGGCACCATTTGGTCTTGATGTATTTACAGCAGGAATAGTTCTTGCGATAATGATCATTCCTATAGTGTCATCGATCAGTCGAGATGTCATGAGGGCTGTTCCAAACACTCAAAGAGAGGCAGCATACAGTCTTGGAGCTACTAGGTGGGAGACAGCGAGGATTGCGGTTTTTCCTTATGGCAAGTCAGGCTTGTTAGGAGCTTCCATTTTAGGATTTGGCAGAGCGGTAGGTGAAACCATGCTTGTTACATTGATAATTGGAAACGCAATAGGCCCTGCAGCGATTCCAACTACACTTTTCTCACAAAGCCAAACACTATCAAGTTTGATTGCTAATGAATTTAACGAAGCGTCTTCTGATTTACAGCTATCTGCTTTAATTGGTCTTGGAGCAGTCTTGCTCCTGCTAACTATGATTATTAATGTTGTCGCAAGGCTTATGGTTTCAAAAATGGTAAAGGTAAGCCCAGGAGATAGGGAATAAAAAGATTGAATAACGATAATGAGCATAAAGAAGGACAAGAGAAAATATCAAAAGAAAAATCTCTTAATACTAGTATTAATTACAGACAGGTTTTTGATGATATATCATCAAAGTACACTTCCAGGCGTAGAATTACCAACAAGGTTGTTAGTATTGTTGCCATAGTTTTTGTTATTGGAGCCATAATCCCGCTAGGTAGTATTTTACTAGAAGTGATAAAAAATGGCATAGCAGTAATAAGCATACAGTTTCTCACGCAACCACCAGGTTCTATTGGTTCTGGCAGCGGTGGTATCGGCCCAGCCATTCAGGGAACGTTAATTACCGTTGGGTTAGCATCGTTAATTGGAGCTCCTATTGGAATACTTTCTGGAATCTATCTATCAGAATATGCTCCTGCCGGTAGTGCAAAGGGCGGAAGAGAAAGAGCAATTAGTTTCTTTGCCAATACAATTAGACTATTCAATGATGTTCTAACAGGATTGCCCTCTATCGTTATAGGTATAGTTGGATATGTTACAATAGTCCTCGCAATAAACTCATTCTCTGTATGGGCTGGAGCTTTTGCTCTTTCAATAATAATGATACCTATAATATCCAGAGTAACTGAAGAAACACTAAAGTTAGTACCTAATTCACTTCGTGAGGCTGGATATTCTCTTGGAATTTCGAAATCAAAGATCACTCTTTTTATAGTTCTCAAAAATGCAAAAGATGGAGTGCTGACTGGTGTTATCTTGGCTATATCAAGAATAGCTGGGGAAACCGCTCCTCTTATAATGACTATACTCGGCACCAGCCTGTTCTTTACAAGCCTCACGGGTCCAGTTGATGCATTGCCCTTGAGAATATGGAGATTGGCTTCACAACCATATGAATCTGCGCATGCTTTTGGATGGGGCGCTGCCCTTGTCCTCATACTCATGATTCTTATCTTAAGTGCTAGTCTGAGGATAATTGCCCGCGGCAGAGGCATTAAAGTAAGAACTGAGACTATATAGTATATTGAGATGCTATTTCACTACCATGTCTATATTGTTCTATATGAATTATGTTGGGAATACATAACTACGGCTTGAGATTAATACAGATCTGCGATTGAGTAGCAGTAGTAATGAGGAGATTAGACGTTATGCTCCAGAACGGAGTAATGTTGATGACAAAGAGGTGCTGGCACCAGCTACCAAGCAGGCTAACATCAAGCTATCAATTCGGAAAGTTAATGCATGGTTTGGAAAAAAACATGCAGTGAAAGACGTTAGTTTGGATGTTAAGGAAAATAGTGTTACAGCTTTTATTGGACCTTCTGGATGTGGTAAAACAACTCTTCTTCGTTGCATAAATCGTATGCATGAGATGACTCCAGGAGGAAAATCAGACGGTAAAGTTGTGTTGGATGGTCTTAATATCTATGATAAATCTTCGGATCCTGCCATAATAAAACGGCGTATAGGTATGGTTTTTCAAAAGCCTAATCCTTTTCCAACCATGAGTATTTATGATAATGTGGCTGCAGGATTGAAACTTAATGGTGTTAGGGATAAAAAGCTGATCCATGATATCGTCGAGCAGAGTCTTGTGGAAGCTGCACTATGGGAAGAAGTAAAGAATGAACTTCATATGCCAGGAATGGGTCTATCCGGTGGACAGCAACAGCGTCTTTGTATAGCTAGAGCACTTGCCATGCAACCTGAGATACTTCTAATGGACGAACCAACCTCTGCTCTAGATCCAATTGCATCCTCTAAAATTGAAGAGCTTGTCCAACACTTGAAAGAACATTTGACCATAATCATTGTAACTCATAATATGCAACAAGCAGCCAGGGTGTCAGAATATACTGCATTTATGTATATCGGTGAATTAATAGAATATGACCAAACCAAAGATCTATTTAAGAATCCACACAAGGAATTAACTGAAAAGTACATTTCTGGAAGATTTGGGTAAAAAATTTATGAAATTTATGCGAACGAAAATGTCATGAAGAGTCTGATAACGATATCTTGTGCAATTGTAGTCATGGTTGTAGTGTCTTTTGGCTAGACTGCTAGATGTAGGTTTAGATCGTATTCGTAGTATAATTACGGATATGGCTAGCATATCTGAAATTTCGGTGTTCTCTGCTTTAGAGGCGTATCAAAACGAAGGCAATGCAAAGAAACACATTTTTGAGCAATCAGAAAAGCTTAAAATGCTACAAGACGAGGTAACAGACCTTGCAGTAGAAGTGATAGCCCGCTATCAACCTGTTGCTACTGATCTCAGGTTTATCAAATCTTGTATGGAAATAGCATATGGATTTTCTAGGTTTGGTCGCTACTCATATGACATTGTAGATGTACTTGAAACGCTTGGGCCTTTGTCGGGTTGTGATAAGTCTGCTGTCTCGGAAATGGCAATAACTGTCAGAAAAATGATTCTACTAAGTGTAGATGCATTACAGTCTGGAGACAAAACGGCAGCGCAGAATCTATATCAAATGGATGACACAGTAGATACTCTTTATAGAAAATATTTGCGCGAACTTGTTTCACGCCTATCAAAAAATAGTTCAGAAGAACCACGGTGCTATATTTCGAATTTACTTATTTTAAGATACTTAGAGCGAATTTCGGATCATGCATGTTATGTTGGAGATTCTGTTTATTATATCATAACTGGCAGCTCTAGTCCCAGGAGATAACTGCTGTTACTAAATATCTAGAAGTAGTATATCAATTTATTAACGCTTATATGCATGTGATTCATTGCTTCAGTACTGTTAATATCCGCATTAATACTCAAAAAATCAATTTTATTTTACAGATAGACCTCTCTCTTGTTCCCACAATATGGAACATATATTTGTCAGTAAGTGTGTATCAATTATCATAATCAGTACCATTTAATCATCTTCTAATTCTGAATGAACAAACGTATATTCCTCTGTATACGCTCTTGTATGATTTGTTACTGCTAGTGCTTGGGAGACAGGACGTTGATCTTCATGATGTTGAGGAACGTTAGCCGAGGAGTAGTCTGTGATAATCTTCTGTAGTTCCACTTTTTATATATTACTGTATACCTTATCAGCTTCCTGTATTAGAATGGTTTTACAGGCTTCATCATACTCATTTGAATGGTATTGTTCGTAATTGTGCGAGGCACTATTTACAATCTTTGAATCAATTAACGGACTATATTTTTCTGGGTCTCTTTTTATTGATTCGATTACGGACAGAACTGCATGCTCTAAAAGTGGTTTTCCAGCTGATAAAATACTACGTATCTTCTCTTCAACAAATTTTTTCATTTTGAGGTATTCTTCATTATTGTTTTCAAAATTTCTTGCCAAATTCTCTTGTCTTTTTATCTGTCGAGATAGCTGCTCCATCTCTGCTATTTTTTTTTGACAAAGTGAAGTGTAATACACCAAATTCTTTTTTATATTCTCTAAAGCATTACTCAATTCCTCTTTTTGCCCCTTTAGATACTCTACCTCAGTCTTTAGTGCGTTATATTCAAAATGAAGCGAAACAAGACCATTGTTTGCAAACGAAAGAAGTTTAACTGTCTGCTCTGGCTTCATATCTGCATCTTTCATCAACTTGTACAATTTTACAAAGGTTTCTATGTCATCTATAATTTCTCGGTACATCTGATAAAGATTTTCCAGTTTTTCCAACTTAAAGTATTCTTTGAAATATTGGTCTACTTCTGGCTCTCTTATGTTTAATGCGATGGACACCTGTACTGGATTTTTACCTTCTAAAAACAGTTTGTAGGCCTGCGTGGAAAGAGATGCCTTTTGTACTTGCTCTTCTTCTATTTCCTTCTCTTTGGCTGCCTTTCTCCGAACTGCACCTATATAGCTAAATGACGTATGAGTTTCCTGAGCTACTTCACGTGTGTTGTGACCTTGCTCTAAAAGCTCTAGGATACGTTGTTCTTTTTCTCGTCTTGTTAAGACCATTACCCTATTTAATAAATATAGAATAAAAAAGAATGATGAACCTCCTGCTATCTCCTGCTATCTCCTTACTACTACCTGTTTCCACCTGCTACGAAGAATTTTAGTTTGACCTCAAAATAGAACAGTATTACCTAGCAATTTTTATGGCTGATTTTTTCTTGCTTCCAATAGAAGTAACAGCATCAATACCAATAACATATCTAAATTCTGGTTTTTCACTTGAAATGGCTTGCACTATGTGTTTTGCAACTTCTTCTGGGGTATTGCATATTTGTGCTGCGAATTTGTTTTATCGTAGAATTTTTGCACCAATTTGGAGTAAGGCGATTTTGGATCTAGTACTCTCTCGGGTAAAAGACTACCTTTCATAAAATTACTGCGAATTGGTCCCGGCTCGATCAATATCACTTTGATTCCAAAAGGCTCAAGTTCGTATGCGATAGATTCACTCAAACTTTCGATAGCAAATTTAGTGGCCGAGTACGCTGAGAGCATGGGAAATGCTATCCGTCCATTAATCGAACCAACATTACAATAATACCACCATCACCGCCTCTATTACGCCGAGTTCTCATGGTTGGAATTACATGTTGGGTTACTCTTGTGACTCCAAAGAAATTTGTTTCAAATTGTGCTTTTATCTCATCCAATGACAGATCTTCAAATGCTCCAAAGAGACCATATCCAGCACATCAATTCTTCCTTTTTCCGACACAATGTTTTCTAATACGTTTTTTACCGAGCTATCGCCTGTGACTTCCAGCTGTATTGGTTTCAAAGGTAGCCGTTCAGTATTGGCTATCGATTGGAGAGTTGCAGATTTATTAATATCACGCACTGAAGCATGTATAAAAACCGTTTCTAGCTAACATTAATGAAGTTGCATACCATATTCCACTTGAGCTGCCAGTAACTATGGCAACCTTTTGCATATTCCACCCATTAGTATCTTTTTTCGGTGCCATCTCTTCATTCATTAAATTTTACTCCTACTACAAGTTATTTATCAATTACACTGGAAAAATCCAACAAGCAGTTTCAGGTGTGCTTATTACAAACCGATGACTAAACTATGTAATGGATGAGAAAGATAAATCCACATTCCATGCTCCATATCATATATGAGCTAAAGCGTTTCTCTTGATTGGTATTGTTGTCACCGGAATATTTGTTTGCACATCAAAATTTAACCAAAATCAGACTGCAATCGCACAACAACCACTACAACAACAAGAACAAGTTCTTGCTTCAAAGGACATATCTTTTGAGATTGATAATGTGATATTTTCACGTCATATGGCATCCGTTAACGGTATTCAACTTCATTATGTGATAGGGGGTCACGGTGATCCAATAGTCTTGATACATGGTTGGCCCCAGACATGGTTTGAATGGCGTCATGTTATGCCAACTTTAGCTAAAAATTATACTGTTATAGTGCCTGATTTACGCGGGTTGGGTGATTCTTCAAAGCCACTCACAGGCTATGATGGTAAGACTACTGCGGAAGATATACATCAGTTAGTATCTCAATTGGGATTCAAACAAATCTTTTTAGTAGGACATGATGTTGGGTCACAGCCGGCTTATTCTTATGCAGCCGCGCATCCTACAGAAGTACTGAAGTTAGTAATTATGGAATATCTTTTCCCTGGTTTTACTCCTCCTCCACTTGAATGAAAAATATGGTGGTTTCCTTTTCAGCAGACTCCTGATATGCCAGAAGCTCTTGTAGAAGGAAAAGAGCGTTTGTATTTAACATGGTTCTATCGTAATCTTGCATATAATCCATCTGCAATAACGCAGGTGGATATCAACGAATATGTTAGTCATTATTCTGCTCCAGGCGGAATGCGCGCGGGGGTTTGAGTATTATCGGGCTGTTCCACAGGATGCAATTCAAAATCAGAATTATTCAAAGACTAAGCTCACAATGCCAGTAATAGCAGTAGGAGCAGGATACATTCCAGCATTTGGAGGTAATGTTACTATTAACTATGCACTCTATGGGATGCAAAAATTAACTCAAAATGTTACTGGCATTAAGGTTCCTCTATCAGGATACTGGATTCCAGAAGAGCCGCCAGACTTTGTAGTAAAACAGTTTGTCAATTTCTTTGGTGGTGATAATACTGATAAATAATAATATTATGGCTTTTCTAATTCGCAGTCATGAAATCCACGTGATTACGAATATGATCAAGCTTATGTCTTCTCTCTTGATCATACGCTGTCATATCACAATGAATAACGTACAAAAGACTAAGAACCTGTGGATGATAGGAACGATTTTAGTAATTTTATTTATATCATTATATAGCACTATTAACTATTCAATACTGCCTATATCAAAGGCATTAGCTGCTACTGGAGTAGAAAATAATGAAAATGAAGAGACTGTGTATGTTAAATTCGCTGCCCAAACAATAAAAGAATCTAATAATACTTCAAGTACAATCCAAATACCTGAAGCAGCAAAAGGACCTCCAATACCTGCAGCGTAGATTCATATTTGCTTGGATTCATGGACAATAAGGTTCACACTATGACATCATAATATATTCAAATTACCTCTTGGATCGACGCAATAGATCATACAAATCCTGATTTAATTCATACGTATCTGACCAATCTGTTTCTAGCTTACGTATAAGACTATTTGACATGATTGACTGGCCTTCCTGTAATGGAACGCATCACTTCAACATTGGTTAATACGTGTTTGTAATTGAGTAGTGAAGATAGTAATAAGGCGGGTTGTTACGTTCATCGAAATTTAAGTTCTAACATTTCTATGAAATCTACTTCGATCTTTCATGGGACATGCAGATTGAAGTATTCATAGGAATACTTCAAACCATAGGGGTTAAGATATATTTGTTTTAGTTACTTTAATATGAGAATAGTTCATGTATATGCATAAATAGCAGTGAGAAATGATAGCAAAGGGAATTTTAGCAATAACATGAGAATTCTTACTAATCGAAACCACACTATTGGTTGATAAAGCCGGATCGATTTGTCTCAAGTAATGGGTTCGGCATCCCATAAAAATAGTAAGGATGGTATTTGAGAGGATTATTATCTTTTATTGACAAATTGATTAAATTTTGATTCCCAAAATTATATAATGTAGTCATGTAATTTTGTAACACATTGCTTAACATAATTACTGTTATCCAGATACTTTTTAAAAAGGGGACGTGTATAATATATGAACATCCTAATAGCTGAGGATGAACGTGATATTGCATTGCTCTATAAAGATGCTCTAGAGGCAAGAAAACACAAAGTTACGATCACACTAAATGGTGAAGATTGTCTCAAAGAATATCATGACGTAACCCATGATGTCAAGTTTGGACATGAATCTGTACCGGCTCACTGCTGTTCTAATATTAATTCTCCATTTGAAGTATTGCTTCTAGATTATAGAATGCCACAAATTAATGGATTTGAAGTTGCGAAAGAAATACTTGCGGTAAATTCACATCAGCGAATAATTTTTGCATCTGCTCATGTTAAGGAAACACTTGAAGACAGTATAAAACAGCTAAAGCAAGCTGTAGAATTGATGCAAAAGCCATTTACTATAAAGGAATTAATTGATACGATAGAAGACAAAGAAGTATATACTGAATTACAGAAACTTAATATGGATTTAAATATTGTTAAAGCTAGTAATCCAACGCATGAGCAAATAATGGATCTGCTTGAGAGATTAAGAAGAATTGAAAAGATGCGGACATTTTAGAATACCGGAAGTAGGAAATTATCAATTATTATGCTGCCACTACGCTTACAAAAGATATTATATCTACAGGTAAACGGGATTCTAAATTTCACAAAATATGAGAATACAAAGTTAGGAGGGTGCTGCCGTGAGATTGAAATGGGCCTCGCTTGTTGCGGTTACAGTGGAAACGGCGCAATTGTTATAACTATTTTTACTATAATTAGTAATGCATGCTGTTACATGTTCGCCGGTATGGAAATAACCTGGTATCGCATCCCGTTGAATATTATCGGAAATGAACAATATTAATCGCCATGCATTAGACTGCCCTTTCTCTCCTGTTACCGCAATCTTTACATTATTGAAAATATGTTTGTTTTTTAAATGAAAGAAGAATTTTACCATCGAGGAGCTAAAATTGGTATTATTTACTGCATTTACTGCATTTACTTCATCGTAATGTAATAAAAATACCGCAGACAGTAATGCCCCTATTATGGTAATGGATATGATCATTACATAACAGTCCAGGCAATAAATCATATAAAGTACTATCGCTTTTTGTTATTTTATTTTTCTTATATCAGTCCTGCAATTCAAAACTTAAACACTTGCCTATGATATTTAAAAACTTGTTGGTGGACTATATGGGATTCGCGAATATTTTTATAGCTGACTCCAAACTTATTAGCATCACTCTAAAACTCGGAAGAACAAAAATGGAAATTGATCATCTATCTAATCAATTCGTGAATTATCATATTAATCAGATAGTCCGTATTATTAAACCGCATCCGGCGCATTGATCTCTATTTAAAAGAAATTGTAGATATCGATTTGTTTTATGCTTATACATATTAATTTGTTTTATGCATTAATCTCTTACCTGTTTCTGCGGCGAAATAATGAATCTTTGAATAAGGAAATCCAATCATGACCTCTTTTTCAATACTAGGATCGAAGTCTGGATCGATATTAGTGACTCTAATTGAATCTACACCTATGTCAACTTCCACGAGAGAATCGTCTCCCAACAGTTCGGTAAACGATATCTTACCTTTGATTTTGATACCAATAAAGTCGTCGTTTTTTAGAATCGTAACATCCCTTGGCCTTATTCCGAGTATAAGATTATCTGATGAATGTTCAAAGGTCCAACTAGTTTGTGGGATCTGTAGATGGATATTGTTTGATTCAAGCGTAATACCAGAATTCTTTTCAATTATGTTACACTTTAAAAAATTCATAGATGGACTTCCAACAAAATCTGCTACAAATGTATTCGCAGGTTCTTGATAGACTTCGCCTGGCGTACCGATCTGCTGGATCAAACCACTTTTCATTATCGCAACTTGATCTGCCATACTCATTGCTTCAATCTGATCGTGGGTAATGTAGAGAGTGGTTATTCCTACCTTCTTTTGTAACTTCTTAATCTCAGCTCGCATATAGGTACGTAGTTTTGCATCAAGATTACTTAGTGGCTCGTCCATGAGGAAAACCTTTGGTTCCCTTACTAATGCCCTTCCTAATGCTACTCTTTGCATCTGACCTCCGCTTAATTCTTTGGGTTTCCTGTCGAGAAGATTTTCTATTTCTAGCAGATTCGCTACATTTCTGACCTTATCATCTATCTTGTTCTTGGCCACCTTTCTCATTTTTAACGGAAAAGCGATATTATTATATACAATCATATGAGGATAAAGCGCATAATTCTGAAATACCATTGCAACATCCCGATCTTTTGGAGGCAAATGGTTCACCATTTGGTCTCCTATATATATCTGGCCACTGGTCGGATTAACTAGACCCGCGATACATCTTACTGCAGTTGTTTTCCCACAACCAGACGGACCTAAGAGTACCATAAACTGGCCAGAATCGACTTTCAGAGAAAATTCATCTAGTGCGTTCATATTCCCATATCTCTTAGTCAGGCCTTCGATCCGTAGACTGGTCATAACGAATATACTGCATGTGACGATCTTTCTAAGGAAGATATTAACCTTCTCATACAGTAATCTTTACTACTGATTTTAACCATTTCATATGGGTACGATCCTTATTTAACAGGATTAGGGTTTATGTATCCATTTCAATGATATAGCAGAACGATCTTAGATCAGACAGGCAATAACACTTAAAAACTATAGTGTCCTCAAGTGTCTCAATGAATATGAATAAAAAAGTTACTTTTACGGCTCTTTTTCTAATTATATCTTTAATTTTTACGATGACATCTGGTTTTGTTTTTCCAGTATCCGCGCAAAAAAAACAAGTCACGCTCACGGCGATAGTGGCAGAGCCAAAAGATAGATGGGATCTCCTCATTAATACCGCCCTTCAAAAATTAAAACAAAAGCACCCGGACCTTGATATTAAAATAGATTACAGAGTTTTACCTTATGATGCCACTAGGACTCAAATTTTAACAGCAATGGCTGGCAAAACTCCAATTGATCTTATCTCTGCGGATCAAATTTGGCTTGGTGAATTTGCACAAGGTGGGTTTTTGACGGACCTTTCGGATCGCGCTAAAACCTGGGGAAGGCAAAGTGATTGGTATCAAACGAATTGGGATGGCGGTAAATACAATGGCAAAGTTTACGGTATCTGGGCATGGACTGACACAAGGTCTATGTGGTACTGGAAAGATCTATTGAATAAAGCAGGTGTCAATCCTGAGTCTTTACAGACATGGGATGGCTATCTTGCAGGTTCAAAAGCACTCAGTAATGCGTTGAAAGGTCAGGGAATACAATCAATGCATCTAGTAGGTGCTAGTCATTCTCCAGATATGTGGTATCCTTATCTATGGATGCTAGGAGGCGAGATACTTAAGCAGAAGAGTGGACATCCAACAAAGGGTACCTACTGGTATCCTGCTTTTAATAGTACACAAGGCGTAAAAGCATTAGGATTCCTAAAGCAACAAGTCGACGCAGGGATCAAACCCCAGGTAAATCATTTTTGGGGTCAGGAATTTGCCGATAGGAAGTTCGCTGTCATGCTAGAGGGATCCTGGCTGCTTGGAACATTCCCGCGTGACCAGTGGCCCACCATTAACCAGAAAGTGGGAATGTTGCCAGTCTTTCCAACCCCAGACAAGAATACAAAAAGCACTACTATGATGGGTGGATGGATTCTTAGTATCCCTCAAACCTCACAAAATAAGGATCTTGCTTGGGAATTATTGACGACAATGGTTGATCCAGGCGTACTAACTCCCATGTTGCAGAAAGAGGGGTATCTTCCAACTCAGAAACCAATTGGAGAAGGTCCCTATGCATCCAAATTGAATGCATCTATTCCATATTACAAGGAAATGGTATCTATGATACAGACCGCACATAGCAGGCCTAATATACCAGAATACCCACAAATAGCTGATAATATCAAACAAGCAATTGATGAAGTGTACTATGGTATGAAAGATCCTAAACAGGCACTCAATGACGCTGCTGCAAAGTCGGCAAAAGCTTTAGGTTGGTAACGAAACTGTAGCGCTTTCCTAAAACATGTCAAATATTCTCGCAAAGGCCGAGCCATACCTTTTTCTCACGCCTGCATTTGCGATATTACTCATATTTTTGATATTCCCACTTTTTTGGAATATATACATTTCATTTCATAATGTATCTTTTATTACAATTCTAAAGAATTGGGAATACAGCGGATGGACGAACTTTGTTGATTTGTTCAATGATCCCAATTTTTATACATCTTTAAAAACCACCGTTCTCTTTGTGGCAGGATCAGTTGCTTTGCAGTTTACCATAGGTATGCTTATGGCGGTATTGCTAAATCAAAAAGTAAGAGCCGCAGGGATATTGCGTGCGATCTTCATAATACCGTGGACTATCTCTGCGGTAATAGCAGCATTTTCATTCAAGTTCATTTTTGATTACAATTTTGGCATACTAAATTATATATTTCAACAAATTGGCCTACAGCCCGTCGGCTGGCTTTCCGACCCTAACATCGTGATTTGGTCTTTGGTAATAGCTAATATGTGGTATGGCACCCCATTCACCTTGCTCTTTATTACTGCAGGGTTATTGTCCATAAATCCCTCGATATATGAGGCAGCAGTGATAGATGGAGCAACGAAATTTAGATCTTTTTTGCATATTACACTTCCCTTGCTCAAGCCTTTCATCGTGATCAATCTCATTTTGATTACAATGTGGTCGGTAAACTTCTTTGATCTACAATTGGTCATGACCGGAGGAGGGCCTTTGTTTGCTAGTACCACAGCATCACTTTATATGTATAGACAGGCCTTCGAGTTTGGACTTCTTTCTAGGGGAGCAGCTGCTGGATTGATTTTGATCATAATTAATATTTCAGTTGCTTTTGTCTACCTTAAACTTCTAAAAAGATGAATGGAAGCATGCAAAAGGAACCATTTAGAAATAATCGAGTTTGGTTTTTTGCAGAACGGACGTTGGTATACGCATTAATTGCAATTTTATTATTTGTAACTCTGGCTCCTCTTGTTTGGGTGTTTTCTACGTCGTTTAAGCGTAATGAGGAATCTATAAGTTTCCCACCAAAATTTCTGCCAGAAAATATAACATTTGATAATTACAAATTTGTGCTAACTGATCCAGGTCTTGTTCGTAGTCTTATCAATAGCTTCATAGTGAGTATAGGCAGTACAATCTTGAGTGTTGCAGTAAGTGCATTGGGAGGATATGCATTCGCAAGATTTGAGTTCAAGGCAAAGAATTTGATTATGAGCGTGATACTGGGTCTTTTCATGATACCAGTTGTTATAAACATAATTCCATTGTATACAATGCTGTCAGCAGCGGGTATGCTCAACTCATCCTTGGCTTTGATTCTAACCTTCCAGATCCTGATAATACCATTGAACATACTTTTATTGAAGAATTACTTTGAAACTATACCAAAAGATCTTGAAGAATCTGCATTGATCGATGGCTGTTCTCGATTGGGAGTATTGAGACGAATTACCATACCCCTATCTATGCCTGGTTTTGCCATCGCAGCCGTTTTAGCCTTCAGATTTTCCTGGAACGAATTCATACTTCCTATCGTATTGGCGAACAGACCTGACTCAATGGTCTTTCAGGTCGCACTATATCAATTCATTTCATTATATCGGATAGAATGGGGATACCTAACCGCAGGAATAACTCTTGCCATTATTCCAGTATTGGTTTTGATGCTTGTATTCCAGAAACAAATGATTAGAGGTTTAACACTAGGTGCAATTAGGGAATGATTGTCAAATGAGAAAGACGCGCTAGTCGATACAAGTCTAGTACAACTAAGAATCTGCAAATCTGTTCTATCTGATAATGTACTATTTGATAATGTAATGCGCTTAAAATCCCGCCTTTATGGGGTCCAGCGGCTTCATTATTTCTCTAAGTAATATTGTAGCATATGAGCCTGCCGATAGTTTAAATGATAAAACTAAAGAGTTGAGATAGTGAAAATCTCGACAGAGAAGAGGTGCCTGTCTAAATCCGCCTTGAGCACTTAATTCTTCCATCTCGCTGACATAAAAATTTCTTGGGAAAACGCATTCGTCTTTTAGAATATTAGTTGTAATCGTTTCAAACCTTCCTTTGCCAGGTTGGAATGTATAACCGGCTAATCTAATCGCTGGAACAGTTTTTGACGCTTTATCAATAGTTGGATTAAATTTTCTTACCTTACCAAAAGAGTCATTGTCTTCTATCTCAAAACATAAATCTCCTCTTTTAGGAACAGATAGATCTTCCCCATTCATAATTGCATTACTTAAACATTTATTGAAAAGGTATGCTTGGTATGCTTGAATAAATAGTCTACGAATTGATATAGGGATAGATCTAAGCGCAGTTATTGATTCTTTTCCTTTTACTAATGCTGATAACACCATAAATTCAATATCCATCCATTTTGGTAACTGCTTGTAAATATGAGGGTAGTTTATCGGATCTCGCAGCTTATTTCTAATCTCCTTGCTAACTGGAGAGTCGTACTCCGTAGTGTAAGACAACAACAGTTCTATAGATTTTCTGAAATTTCGTTTGACAATTTCTTTTCCAACTAGGTGAGTCACCAATCTTTCCCTTCCAAATCTTTGCAATCCATAAAAATTGGCAATATTTTTTATCTCTGGAATGAATGACGAAATATCTGAAAATCTTGGTTCTTGAACTGTAATGACAAATTCGTTTCCACAAAGCAGTGACTTTTTCAATGGCGCCCTACTGAAACCTAAAAGAGTTATTGTAGTATTTTGTGTCTTCGCCACTTTGGGTAATTTTTTTGTTTGCTCAGAACTTACATATTGTGTCGAATATGCTTTGGCATCCTTAATTCCCATGATCTTTAATCTTAGTCCTAATTTCATCTCAATTTCAATTATGGCGTGGTTTGAATCTATGTTGTTTTTCTCAAGAATATAAATCGGATATCTACTGACCCCATCTTGAATAGATGACAAGCTATCGAGAAATCGTTTATCTACCAATTCTGATACTTTGAAATCTTTGTTACTATTTTTTATTGAACCGCCAATCCCACTAAATTTTGTACAGTAGAATTGAATTCCGGCTAGTTTATCAATCTCTGGAGAATCTAACACTAAATAATTTATTAGTTAAACCACATAAATAAGTACTTTAACGAGACACTTGCAAAATAATGGTTATGCAACTAATTGCATAATTGAATTGATATTTAAATTTGCTTTCGAGACAAGCTGATTTGTCGTCTGCAATAGCAATCCGCTCTACTCGAATATTTCGTCTTTAGAAGCTTTTTTACTGATCTTTTTTACATCTTCTATATCATCAGTGCCTCTTTCATTTACAGTAAATCTCGCATCTGAATAAGGGTGATAGGGTGAATCTATCATTTTTGCTATTCTGTTCTCACCTGATTTTCGAAGATATATTCTATAGGTTGAAGCATGTCCTAAAACATTTCCACCAGCTGCTTTTGTGGGATCTCCAAAAAAGGTATCCGGTGATGATTGGACCTGGTTAGTTATGACTATGGCAACATTGTATATCTCTGAAAGTCTTATTAGTTTATGCAAAATCGAATTAAGCCGTTGTTGTCTATCCGCTAACGTTCCCCTGCCAGAAAATTCTGCTCTATGAAGGGAAATTATACTATCTATTATAATCAATTTAGCCTTAAAATCATTGATATATTTACCCAAGTCTTTTATTATTAATTCCAAGTGTGAACTATTGTACACTTTGCATACTGCCACACTTTTTAGTACATGTGTTGGATCAAAACCTCTTGCTCTAGCTATCTGGTTTAATCTTTCTGGCCTAAATGTTCCCTCAGTATCTATATAGATTACATTACTATCTAGTCCCACTGCTTCTGTAGGTTGCCTAGCTATTGCACACAAGGTGTGACATATTTGCGATTTACCTGAACCAAACTCTCCATAGAATTCTGTGACTGCTTGTGTCTCAATTCCTCCTAATAGCAACTCATCTAGAACTTTGGAACCTGTGGAACAACGTAACATAGATCTTCGTTTCTCAAGCGCTACATCAGCAGTTATGAATTCCTTCTCTAAGACATTAGAATCTCTCAATAACTTTTGTGCAGCCATTATGAAAGCTGCCGCGCTATCTTTCGAAGCATTAATTTCTACGGCTAACTCATCTGCGCTTGTCACTGCTAAATCCATCACCGAGATAATGCCCGCTTCTTTCAACTTTTTTGCTGTCGTAGGGCCAATTCCTTCAATGTCTTGAATCTCCAGATCAAGTGCTGGAGATTCTGAACTTGGATCCATTCTTATGATATCCTCATTAACATTATTACTATTATCAAGTTCGTTTTCAATATGCGATTTTTTATCTACCATTGTTGTCTGTTTTGTTATATCTGTCTACTAGTATTAATAATATGGGCGCTAACTGGGGGAGGGAGAGAGTATTGCACAGTGTAATCTATGATGAATTAAAGATCTGACGACTATTATATGTTAGATTTTTCAGCTAATCTCTGGGCCCATTACTTCGGCTTTGGCACAGATACAAATACTGACTTTTACCCCTTCGGGAGTAGATACTAAAACTTATGTGTATTAAGCATGTTAACAATACCTAGTTATAAGGATCATGATTACCACCATGTCTATTGTACGTGTTAACTATTTGATTACCTATTTGAGGTTCAAATCTATTGTAGTTTATCAGATCGAACTTATTAGTTTGGGCCTTTCTAGTTCGGTATGTGTTTAACTTTACTTAACCGTATCTTTTAATCCAATTCTTATGCACAATGTGAGTGGTCTTGTCAGCAACAAAAACCTATATTGGATTATATCTAATGATTGAAAGATTCAGGAAATGATGAATATTTCTATTATCACTGGTAATCTAACTATAGATCCTTTAACCTAAACTCAGGATCTATACTCATCGCCACAATCCCCAATTTTCTCAAACAAATTATTTGACTTTATACATACACCGTCTATATCATTGAGATCTGATTTATCCAAAGTAAGGTTGAATACTTGCATGTTATTGTTTATGTGATCAGCTATCCCAAGCCTGACGCCAATAATGACTCCTGCTACTCCGGGTTTGTCAAGAATATAGCGGGTTGCTACATTTGCGATGCTTACGTTATGCTTTTGTGCAATCCTGCTCAGATTTGATAACAGTTCTTGGAACAAATTCCATCCGCCCCAAGCATCTATCATCCGTTTGTATTTTCGTAAGCTTAGAGTGTTTAACTCTGCACCAAATGGCTCTACTCTCCCCAAATATCGCTCTGATATCAGCCCTCCACAAATAGTTCCGTAAGCAAGGAGACTGACGTTATGCTTAATACAGAATGGTATCATTTTTACTTCTGGTCTTCTATCAATAATCGAATATTGAACCTGATTTGAAACAATTTTTAGATCCGAATCTGTTATGATTTGTATCCTCTCTGTGTCAAAATTTGTAAGACCGACATCCTTGATGATTCGTTCATCTCTGAGGTCGAAGAGGTATCTGAGAGCATCCATATAATACGGATTGTTATAATCCCACCAATGGAATTGAAGCAAGTCCAACGAGTCAACATTCATCTTGCGAAGGGAACTTTCTACATTTTCTCTGGTGATAGAACGTGTTATACGCACAGGTTGAGGGACCCATTTTGTTAACGCCTGGATTGTGTTCATCTCTTCCTTACCCTTCAATGCAGACAATCTTCGTCTGAACATCCCGATGAGATCTTCTGCTGGGCCGTAAATATCAGCTAGATCCCAACTCCTTAAACCTGCGTCATGATATCTCATCATATCTGTGACCGCCAATTCATGATCTATACATCCATGTCCACCTGCAACTTGCCACATGCCATTAAGTATTTTGCATATTGTCAAATCAGGCGTGAGTTGATGGTATTTTTTACTAGATTTATCCAACTCGTATTCTCAGTTCCTATCCACTACGATCAAACACAAAAATTTGATGTCGCCATTGTATCCATAAATTTTTCTAAAACCAGATAAGACTACTACTATATGATATTTACCATTCAGTGTGATTCTCTCCATCTTTTAGGTTTTAGGGTACGAACTATTTCCGATCCTTGATACAGGAATTCGGTGAATTCAGTGAATTCAAAAGCTCAAACGATTCCCTTAGCATATAGTAATAGTCCACTGCATCCTAGTAATATTGTGAAAGATCCAGTATATTAGCAAATTGTATGAGATGAAATTGCGTCAATCCCTAACTAAACGCCCATTATCGACACGGGCTTTCGTCATAGTTGTATATACAAAAATGGAGTCTAGGAGTTACCTCAAGAGCGTCATTGAGATGCGGCACGCATCACAATTTTTAACGTCTAGGTCAGTTCAGTTCGGGTAATATCCAGAATTACGTATTCCATTTCACCCTAGATAATCGTGATCCCGAGCTCATATTCCAAAATCATAATGTATGCTCTAATAAAAGGAATATTGTCCACGACATCATAAGTTATTATAAAGTTTGTAGATTCCTTCTGACTCAGAAATCAGTTTATTTTTTGACGTCTATAATATGAATAAAGTAGACTACCTGAACTATTATTATTATTATGTACTACACGAGATCATATTTACGTATGAGCTAATGATTAGTTCGAATAGTTTAGGTAAGCATATTAGGAAAAGTAACCTAAATCTATCTATACCTTCTTAATTGTTAGGCAATATATAACAGAAGAATATAATTTCAAGATATCTTATAAGAGATAATGAGATATTTGAAATATAGAACAAATATAAGATTTAGCATGTCATAAAATACCTCCGAATGCAGATAAACCTTACAACACAATATCTACTATCATATACATGAAAAGTAAAGCACTTGAGCTGACGACTATTATATCTATAATTACAGTAGGGTTGTTAGTTGTAACAATCGGAATTGGCGCTGATGGAAATGCACTGGCGAAAGAATACAAGAAGACTCAGACTATAGCGCAGGTCAATAATTGTGGAAATTACATATTACCAACAAACGTAACCTGTTCAAATTCAGATTCTGAAGTACAAGGAAATCAGAATAGCCTAAATACCATAGCTTTTTCATTGCTTCCATTTCCATAGATCAATCGATTAAGTTATATGATGTATACCCCAATCAACTAAGCTAAATGGCGATATGTGGTTGCCGTTGTATGAAATGCAAGAATCAAAAACTCGAGAGCTTTAGGCTTATCGCTGATGATGGCTTTGATGATATGCATCATACTTGTTTGTCATGTAATACACACTTTAGTCATGCGGATGGCGAGATATTTGTAACCTGCGAACGATGTAATTATCTAGCCGGATAAGGCTACAACGAGCATTTCTGTATAATCAATTCGAAACATTACGAAAAGTCAGGAGAGGGAAATCTGAGGTGTTCATATTCACCGGCTCTGCTACCTTATCCTGATTTGTACTTGAATGTCGAACTAGGTCATGTCCTCTTTCCATTCGGAATCAAAACCGCTACTACTTACTATGTCTTGTGTTTATCTCAACTGCTTTTGACACGACTCTAAAAGATGTAATTTAGTACGATATTAAATTATCGACAAGTCGCAATTGTGAGTCTCAATTCCCAATTTCGAAAATATTTTATTTGTTATATTAGACCACATCCATTCTATAATACTAATCTTAAACTAATGTCAAACTAAGGCATATTGGATTTAGGTAAACATTGAGAGTTTGTTATTTATCTGTATCTAAATTGATTAGGTAGTCGAAGATACTGAAATATCTTAATCTTAGATCACTTGAAGATCCAAATTAGTCACGTGAGACTATCAGTCTAATATTATCTATGATATATAGTAGTTTGTTATGTTTATCATTCGTAGTAAATCATGTAAGAATAATGAATTTGTATTTTGTGTAAGAATGACGGCAATAATGATCAGATCAGATCAGACCAGGTTTCTAATTCGAATTAATCATATTCCGGATCACAATGATTTAATGAGTCAAGGAAACATAACAAAAAATGTAATAGATCTTCTATTTGGATATTCGTTCTCTGACCTCTCCTTTTGGATTCTGTTCTGTGTGAACGTTTGCGTATGCATCACCAGCATAATTATTTTCACAAGGTCTGAAATCTGTTTACATTTTAGTATGTTTTCTGATTGGCTAGCTGTAATACTACCTTGAGGCAATATTCCATGTTTTGGTCCGGTAGGTGCTATCGCTTTGTATAATACGACTACGACAGGATCGTTTTCTCCTCGCTTGTCTTGATGTATGTGTGCCATTGTTACATTATCCATATTCTTAACATCAACTGTATATTTTATTGATTTTTGATCGCTACTCAAGCTAAACTCTACAGTTCCGGTTCCCGGTTCCATTAGTATTCTTAGGTGAACTCCATTATTACCTGATAACTTGACAGTAAACTTCTCATTGACTTTAGCAAATATCGACTTGGGCGTTAGGTTAGTCATCATATTCCCTACGATCATTGCTGCTATCAATGCAATTACTACTAATATCGGTGTCGAATTGGTTGTTTTCCTCAATTTCATTATCATTATTACATAAAAACGTATTAATATAAATAATATTTTAAATTTCTATTGAATCATCTTATCGGTAAGTCTAGAAAGAAAGTTCGTGTAATGGGATAGACCAGATAACAAACCTTAATTTTTTGCATACATTGACAAATGCGGCATTTATTGCGGAACAGTCATCTTTGCCAACAGGTAATATCGTATGGTTTTGTCGCTGGTAGGGGTTTCGAATTCAGCCTCTTTGAACGAATGGACCTGAAAACATTGATCGAGACTGAATCCGAATGAACGAACAAATCCGAGCAAGTATAAACCAGCGACATAGTTTGGTCAGCCGATATATCATTTGCTGTCGGTGACATCGGAATATATACTATTTATACGATATAAAATAAAATATCACTCAGGTTGGGGTCTAAAAACCACTCCATTTTTGATTGCTAAAACGATCTCTTATTACAAAATCGAAGAATGCTCAGTCCCCACGAATTAGAGGTTTAAGGACGATATAAAGAAAAAATGATAAAATTCCTTCTTATATATCCTATTAAGATTCAAGAGTTACAGCCAATCAATAATTCGTTTAGAACTCCTCTCTTGAGACTCCTGTTTCTTCAAGGATTGCTCTTAACGTCCATTTCTTTATTGGGTCGTGTTTTGGGATTGTAACAAGTCTTCCATCTATATGTTTTAACTGTACATGGATACCACGCTGCCTCTCAATAGCAAAACCATAACGAGTTAAGACATTGACAAGATCACGCCAGTCGGGGTTTCGTAGACTCAACTAACTAACTAACTAAAGTCAAATAAGGCAGGCTAATCAGACACTAACTTCAATTACCTGCTCATGCTTTAGTCGTGCTTCTTCAATGATAGACTCTTGGATTAATGAAATCGCTTCCGCCATGTTTGCCTTAAGTTCTTCCAATGTCTCCCCTTCGCTGATTGCACTGGGTAACTCTAAGCACTTTCCGGTATACCCACCTTCTTCAGCATCTCTAACCAAAATGTGATATGGCTGCATTGTATGCATATATGTATGACCTAGGGTGGATATAAGTGGTATGTATAATTATTCATTCATTTCCAGTATTACCATTATTTCCTAATTCTATAACTTTCTCTCTTAAATCTTTGAGGACTTGATAATAATGAAAGATAATCGACATAAAAATTGCCTTTATTATTATTGGAGTAGTGGCGTACATACAAACGGAATTACAGAGGTGACTGATTGTATACATTCTATCAACTAACTTTTTATCAGATTTGTCTGGACGGTTGCGAAATTCCTCTCACTCCTTTAACTCATCTACAGTAACTATGCGAAATGAAGGTATAGTCCGACTCATCTATCTAAGAACATGGTAATCAGCATTACTAGGACTATTATACGATAGAGCACTGGCTAGAGAGGGACTATAACAAAGAAAGGAAAAGGGAAAACGGCTACATATGATAATGCTGAAAGCATTACTAAAGAAATACGAAAGGGATAATCCATAAGCCAGATTATTATTCACTATTTTCACAGAGGTTACTGAAGTGGGAGATCTTGTTGGGAGATGTCTCGAATTGCCTAGGGCAACTAGTAAGGGCAAAAGCCTAGAAGAGTTAAGAAAGGACATGCTTTGATACTCTTAGCTCAGAAATATAAGATGAAGGTCCATTGGGTCAGTTTAAGGAACTCGGTAACATTAGAATATTCTCTCTAGTCATAATTTATCTCAAAGACTGGACTTGCATGTTCCACTGCTCATAAAGATGAACCTAGTTCATAATGATTATAAGAGATACGGATTACTAATTAAGAGGAAAGTAATTAGTTTATGATTCAGCAGAATGCGAATATTGCTAACAAGCAATTGGTCTCCAATCAAACAGACACTTTGAATTATGATAAAGGCGATTCGGTTGATAAAGGCAATCCCAACGTGATTGATATAGATAAAGCAATAATAGTATCTGATGTACACGTTGGTTATGAGAAGTCTAATGTAACAGCATTTGCAGATTTTCTTTCGGACTGCATTTCTAAAGAGACTTCGAAAGAGTATTCATTATTTATCCTTGGTGATCTTTGGGATCTTTGGAGAAAGCACGACGTAATATATTCAAAAGAATCTGATGAGATTCTATCTTTGATTAACCAGTTCAAAGACGTATATTATCTTCCTGGTAATCATGATCATATTGCACTAGATGCAGCACAAAATTATCCTGATTTTAACTGCTATAATATTGACAAGTACTTTAGAATTAAAAGCGGTGACAAAAACTTCTTCCTTGTTCATGGGCATGAGCTCGAAGTGATGTCCAAGCTAATATCTATGAAACTCTCCGAGTACGATAAAATTGCCGATCAGCTATGCAGGATGAATGATACTGAAGGGAATATCGCAAGCTATTTACACGAAATGTTTCATAAAGTATTCACAAAAGGACAGCCGCAGATCACTGATTTCTTGCAAATAGCAGAACAGCGTCAAGGAATGGATGCAATAGATAAATTTGCCAAATCAAAAGCCAGATTTCCGTTATTCGGAATGCAACTAAATGATATCCTGATTTTCGGGCACACCCACAGACCTTACAATGATATCCAAAACAAAGTAGTCAATACTGGGGGATGGTTAGCCGATATGTTAGTTCCCAAATGGTTTGAGGAAGAATATGGTCGAGACAAAGCATGTTCTGGCTGGTATGTTGAAATCAACAAGGGTGAATACAAGCTAATACCATATGGTATACACCGTAAAACGAAGGAAGAACTGAAGACTTATGAGTCAAATCAGCAAGAAAAGAACAAAAATGAAAAGGACGGTGAAAAAGAAAATATTGTTAGCAAGACCGCATCCCAAGTAGGTGATGTGGTGAAACAAATGGTAGAAGCAGGAAGCAGTGCTGTGAAAAACGAAAAGTAATTCGATCGGGTTATTCTGAAAACTAAAGATATCAATCAGAACAACATTTCTTTAATCATTGTTGCTGACCTTTATATTTAATTATGATGCAGTAACAATATGTATGCCTACGAAATGTATTGACGATCCTCATAAAGATGCCAGGATAATAGTTCGGTTTTTTTTATGAAATAACTCTGCAGGGGGGACGATGAAGATAAATCGTGGCATCAATAAAAAGCGGAGTCGACGTCTTTGTGTTTTTCCGATTGAAGAAACATGACCAGCAGTATATTTTTCAGAATCCCATATATTGCAGCTTAAAATAGTATTAGGCATATAATACATATGTTATGACATCATCGACACAAGAAGAGGAAAATCTAGACCATTCGACAACTATGGTGGATGCTAATATACAAAAAACTATAGACTCAATTAAAAATACTGCAAGCAATATTCGTGAAGGGTCGAGTAAAGTGCGCGATACTGTAAGAACTTTACGACAAAGTGGCGCAATAAACGAACTCATTTATGCTGTCCAAGAAGCAGTGATAGCTGCACGTGATACCACAAGGGAAATAAGTGAAACCGCAAGAGAGCTAAGGGACCGTGGCGTAATCAGAGATACCGCTAGTGCTATAGACGAGACAACTAATGCAGTACGTGAAACTGCTGAAACAGTCAAGGGAACGGCACAACAAGTAAAGGAAGCAGCTCCAGAGACAATGGAAACAATTAGGAAGGCATCTTCGAGGAGCAAGAAATTAAAAAGTAAATGAATTGGGCTATTTTTGAAACGCCCATCTAACGTGGAGCCCATTCCAAAAACAGATTATCTTCGCAGAGCTTAGGCACATTATGCACGAACAAGACAGTATTTTCCATGGTACAATTTCTGATACTCTCAGACGATATCTAGTCCCTTAACACAAATGGAAACAACGGCTCAACTCAGACAAAATTCAAACTTAAACGCTACGATATAACAAATCGTAATTGGAAAAGATGATAGATTGACTGAAATTATAGGTACTCAAATGACATCTTGACAGTAAGACAACAAGTATAAAAGATCATTTAAGATTTAGTGTAGCATAATTGTGCTAATGGGGATTATTTACAGATAACCAGTTGCTTCGACGTCATCACGATAACAATAGTTGGGACAGGCGTTGGTAACCATCTACGATACTGCATAAGGAAGCTATGTACCCACTTTTTTAGTAAAAATCAATCTTGATTTGGGGCTCATCCTGTGTATGTATGTATATACGTATTTTGCGATAGCTGAGGGCAAACTACACGTATATGCATAGTGCGTATTTAGAATAAAGAAACTAATATTTCAAAGACGATCAATAACATAGCTCGGTATGGATCTTTTCTTGCCTACAACATGGACAATCTCGCTCCATATCGTATCTCTTACTCCTTCCATAGCCTTTACGTCCTCAAGCACGTCTAAAAGTTCC
>JANWJI010000066.1 GCA_025449515.1 Nitrososphaeraceae archaeon
TCATTATTCCAGTAAATAGGGTTAAAGTAAATATAATTCATTAGCTGAAGTGGACAAGTCTATTTAAGAGAATCTGAGGAACCAGAATTTGTGTGCCTAAAATCCATCAGGGCATTAGATCTGTATTTCAGTATCCATCTGCATGATGCACGTTCTGCTTGTTTTGTATACTATGAAATAATAGTTATTTTATTATAAGCATACTGGAGATGATCGTTAACAAAGTTTTCGTTATAGCCCTAACGATAGCATAAAACTACAACAATATCCCTGTCACTAGTGTAACAAAATAGGCCTTACTGTCTTCTCAGAAAATGAGCTGTTAAACATCATCAGGAAAATTAAGTGATTACTGAATCAGCGTCCTTTACCAGAGTTCTCTCTAAATCTCATTAACCGTCCTATTTATACAGATTACAGGAGTCGTTGTTCATAATACATCTTATTTGATACATGACGAATCTATGTCATGGTCGGCATAACCATTAATATAGCAATACCGAGACCAGTTTAGCGAAAAGGCAATTACAGGAGTCATTGTTCATAATACATCTTATTTGATACATGACGAATCTATATGTCATGGTCGGCATAACCATTAATATAGCAATACCGAGACCAGTTTAACGAAAAGGCAATTGCCTTTGCAATATCAGCGTTTTTTTATGTTTACTGTGGCCACATAACAGAACTAATCTTGCGGGCACAACCAACCTGGTGTAGAAGTCTGAATCACTAGTGATAACATGAAGATCGCTATTGGCAGTCCGTATTTGTCGCTTTTATCAAACAATTAGTAGTGTTTAAAGCTAGAATTAGCAAACTTCGGCGTCAAAATAACGGACTTCTCATTCTAATTTTCCACTTGGAAATTTTCTAGATAGCGAGAAAGAAAGTATTCTATTTTTATCATCATATATCTTAATTTGCAGCTGAATGTCGGTAACGCCATTTAAATTTTCTAGAGTAAACTCAGTCCAAATTACTGTAATTAGGTCTGTGCTTATACGTGCTCTACTTTGGAGTGATTGCTCCTCATTACCACCATATAACAAATTGAGAGAAATATATGCGTCCTTTGCAGTGGGTAGAGCTTGGGTTACAGCCAGAACAGGGAATACTTTTGTTTGTTTGGATATGATCGAGCTCCTAATACCTATACCATCTACAAGGTTACGTGAAAGTAACGAGATCTTCCGATTTGAGACCACATCCAAATCCCTCTGAGAATGGAAAACAAGAGTCCACCTGATAATCTTGCAGATATGATTCTCTCATGCCTAAGGACTGTCTGCGAAATTTTGGTCCAGGATAAGGAGATCTTGCAAGCCCTCCTTGTCTTTTTGCATCAGTCAAGGACAGTGACATTGCCATAAAATTGGTATTCTAATTCAAATAATTGATGTTCAAGTCATAATCAATTTATTTAATATCGAGAAAATGTTGACTCTGGTTGGCTATGAAGATAATGAATAACAATAATGACAGCGATAATGAAATGATAACTGACATCTCCCATTGTGGTCATGAACCCAGTTCTCATTATATGGGTGGAATATATTATTTTCCAGGTATTTTCAATGAAAATGGGATATGTCTAACGATAAATGACAACCCATTTAACGAGTCCTTTTGGAAGAATGTCAATTAGAAAATTAAAAGCATTCTAAAATTTTCCTATACGGCATCATATTAACGGAAATAGAATTGATGATTAGTTTGCTTTAACATTCACTCCTCACGTAACGGTCCATCGGCAGTTATTACTTTAAGGCCAATGTCTGATAATATCAGTTGAAAAAATAATGAAGAAATCAAATAAAACTTTGTGAAAAAGAATAGAAGAAGATAACTAGCACATTTTACAGTGAAGATGCAGAATGTCGTTATTACCATCAAGTGAATAATGATAAATAAAACGATCTGAAAGTGTAATTGAATGAATCCCTTATCATCAAAAGGTGAAATATCTATAGCTAAAGGAAAGGATTGAAGTTACGGTATTCGTCATCATGACGATGGCATAAACATACTTCATCCTACTATTACAGAATTTAATGTAACATAATTCTTGTTCCTTCATAATTATCCCACTTGTAATCCATTAGCGTGACATAAATGCGTTCCTGGTGGTAGTAACGTAGATTAATACCATATTTTTGTCAGAATTATTTCATTAATAGGTATCTTCAAATTGCTGCATATAGAGAATAATAGTATATGTCAATTCGACTTATTCTATAAGAAGATGCATTAAACACACCATAAGACACCGCAGTTGCTTTGTAATAAGCCATTTTTAAGGATCGGCATATTTGTAGTAAATATTTAAGCATCTTATTTCATTATTCAGGACCACGGTGATTGCTATCCAACCAAGTCGCTTAACTCCTATGGGGCATATCTGATAATTTTGTGGTCCAAGTAATAAGAATAGCAACGAGCCTGGCTTACAGACTCGAGCACCAGCCTTAAGTAATTTTGAAGTAAGAGGCAAATCGGTTCCATACATCATTCTCGCAGTTTGTAGTTATGCAGATTTGTTTCCCTAATTTTCTTAAAGCCCTTCTTAGAATCAGGTAGATTTCTTGGCCATAATTAAAAGTGGGTTGAAGGTATTATGAATGGCATCATTTGTAAGAATCTCTTTTGTTAATATCGTTATGATCCTATTTTTGTAGTTATGTATTTAATGTCTTTGTTTTGCGGCTACAAGTTCTCTAATTTCTTCCATTTCTTTATGTAGTTCTTCAATCTGACTTTTTTCTACTCGGAGGGTTTCAACCTGTTGTCTTAGACGTTCATTTTCCTCATCTGTTGCATTAATTGTCAGATATGGTATTGCAGCGATATAGCCTAACATATTATCACCATTTCCCTTTAGAATATCTTCTTCTGTTGGCTTAAAATAAGATGGCTTATTCCCATCGAGCTCATGACCCATTAATTTCTCTATAAAAATCGGTGAAATTCCATCAATAGTGCAAGTGGTATCAAAAAATTTTCTCAGCCCATGACATTGTATAAGCCTGGTCCTTTTTGGGGTCTTCTTTTTTTCAGTCAGGTGCTGCCTTTCTCTTAATCCTGTTAAATGTAGCAGACGGTTCATTATACCTGAAATCGTTATTTCGCTCAATGGTCTGGGATGATTTGCAACCTGCAACAGATCATCCGTGTTAAACGATCTTCGTATTAAGGGTGAATCATAATCAAAGTGTTCGCCTAAACGCTGACGCCATCCCAAATATTCATCTATGGCCTTACGACATTCAGGCGTGCAGTATGTGCAGTATTCTTCTAGCTCATTGGCATAGACACGAACCTTGTATAAACTGTAATCATTAACAGTTATAGGTGTGAGATCGCCATATTTTAAAAGTGGAAGTGCACCCAACCTTAACCCCGCACTGCACATAAGAAGTATAATTACCTTATCTCTAAGACCGGTAATATCCAACATCTTATTAATTTGTTGTCTTTGATATGGTAGATCGTCGGTTACATGACGAAGACGGGGCTTGAATTTATTGATTTTTTTCCAGTTCAAAACCAGATCGTTCATATCATAAAAATGTCTAATTCCCTGAATATACATAGCTATAGTATATGGAGATGATCCTTTTACTGTCTTCAGATTTAAAATAAAATCCCTTATTCTTGCTTCAGTCAGTAAATTGTTGGAATCTGGTCCAATTCCAAATTTTAGAAGTTCATCAAAGTTATTATTTTGTATGTTAAGAAATCGCATAAAGTATGTGACGGCTTTTTTGATAGTTTGCACGGCTTTTTGAGCTATCAAGTGAGTTTATGAAATTACTATACGCCTGTGAAATGATTTGAGTAGTCAATGTATTGGTGTATGTAAATAAGAAGTGCTAGTAATAGTCGCGTAGCCAATAGTTATTTTATTATAATAGTTAACACGTCATAACTAACTAGAGTTTTGATTTCCACCTCATCTCCGCAGGTACAACTGAAGGATGAATTTGCGACCCATATTGAGGACAGTCTAGGAAGACAAATCTGTGATAGAGTGAAGAAAACTAATCCCAAATATCTTTACGACAAATTAGGTTCGCAACTCTTCGAACAAATTTGTATGCAGCCAGAATATTACCTGACTAGAGTTGAGCTCGAAATATTGAATAATTATTCAGCTGATATTGCGAATTTGTTTAAAGATTTTGATCAAATTGCAATGATAGAGCTTGGTAGTGGAAGCTCTACTAAAACTAGGATCCTACTGCAGCGATTTGTGAATATCCAACAAACCAAACAAATGTATTACTTCCCAGTCGATCTTTCTGGGACTATTCTAGAAGAAACGATAAACAAGCTTCCGAGCGAGTTCCCTAGTGTAGATATGTTAGCAATTCATTCAGATTATGTCCAGGGGATCAGAATGGTTGAAGAGGTCATTTTGAATAAAGAAGATAGCAGAATTGGATCTCTTAACAAACTCATACTTTTTCTTGGTTCAAGCATTGGAAACTTTGAACCCAATGAAGCATCGATATTCCTAAAACAGATAAGATCATCAATTGAGAATGGTAATAACAATAGCTTCTTGATTGGCTTTGATCTCCATAAAGACTCAAAAATTTTAGAAGCCGCATACAATGATAAGAACGGAATTACCGCGAATTTTAATCTGAATATTTTGTCTAGAATAAATAGAGAGCTAGGAGGAGAATTCGATCTGAATACATTTAGCCATTCAGCATTTTATAATATTGAGAAGAGAAGGATAGAGATGCATTTGATTTCGAAAATAGATCAAAATATTAAAATTAATAATCTTGGAAAAACAGTCGCGTTTAGAAAAGACGAATCGATCCATACCGAATATTCATACAAGTATTCAATTAGTCAGATAAGAGAATTGGCCGAAAATAGTGGTTTTAAGGTGGAGAGAAATTTCGTCGACAAGAGGAGTTGGTTTGATTTGGTTCTTCTCTCGGTAATTTAAAATCGCATATTTTATCGAGTTTTTATGAGTCGAACAATTGAAGAGTCGTAAGTAGTACCTTAAAAGACGTATTAAACTCAATTTGCTTTTTTGGTATAGTAGAACGGAAAATATTAATTATTGACCAACTTAGATGGTACGCTAATGTAGTTACAATATCAAAATGATTTATTCCAATTTGCTTATTGTAGCTATACGTTGTAAAATAATCTCGTTTGGCATTAAACCACTCTCGCGCTATAAGAGTATTTCACTTTACAATAATCGCATATTACAGAATTGTTCATGAGAAAAATTCGTATTCCGTTGTAATACTGGTGAGTAATGAGAGGTCAGTTCTAGTGTCTGAAGATTTAGAATGAGGAAATTTCAACAGCTGACCCATCTATCGAGCTTGTAGCAACATTGACACAATTGTGGAGTTCTATTAGATGCCATCAATCAGGGCCTTTGAACCGTTCATCTCAAGATATTTTCATTATCATAATTTCAGCCTTGGACCAGTGGCATTTATCGCACCTTTACTTGTAGGGTTACGGAAAGAAGTCACTACTGTGAAATCGACCTCCGAGCCAAATCTGTCCAGTTACTCGCGCCTTGCATAATAAGACTGCAATTTCTCACAGTAACTACTACCTCTTCACATTCTTACAAATAAGAATTTGAGGCGTTTACAAATCCCTTGCTTTGAATGCGTATATGACTTAATCTAGTCGGTTCACTCTGCTATTTTTTGACCTTATATAGCCTAGTTTCTCTATCCACTGATTTATCAAATTGGAAATTAGATATATCAGGGTCATGAAAGATCATTTTAATCCATACGTATGCTACGAGATCAGCCAAGAGGACGCCTTATATGCGAAATTATGATTGATAGGGATTTAGCGTCTACCTCACGATAAAAATCCATATCCATAACGAAAGTATATCTGATACATCAGGCCCATCGCAAACAGAACGAAAGTGAGCCTGAAATCTCTTGTAAAACGTTTTGTAATACAGTTCAGAAACTAGGAGATAGTGAAAATGAGAATTCCGAAGGTTAAGCGCTGGTAGCTACCAAACTCCATTTGTTGGAGCGTCCAACCTTCAGAAAAGAGATTCCTATAAATCTCTACATACGATTCCTATTATGGATATAAAAAGTTTATCCAATATTTACCTATATGATTTTACCATCAAACTTCCAGCAATTTGTTAGTACGCTCCTGAGTCTTGATGATATCTCTCTATCTGAATTGTTGCGTGAGTTATCTTGAATTTCTTTTCCAAGACTGAATTAATCTCTTGCAAAATTAGTTGCGATTTGGTAGGGTCAATTACGACAACATGAGCAGACAATGCATTCATACCCGAAGTGATAGTCCATATATGTAGCTCAAACACACCTGTTACACCCTTTATTTGTAGTACAGCCTTTTTTACTTCCTCATGTGACATATTCGCCGGAACACCTTCCATAAGTATATCTACAGCCTTTTTAATGATGGACCATGCCCTTGGAATCATGAATAGAGCCAGTCCAATACTTATTAGCGGATCTGCCAAGTAAAACTTTGTAGTTAGCATTATTATACCAGCAACTAGAACGCCCCCAGAACCAATAGTGTCACTCAGAGTCTCTAAATATACCGCTCGTACATTCAAATCTTGTATTTCTTCTGTCTCTTGATCGTTACTGTAAGGATAAGAGTTATGGATATGTGGGCGCCCATCAAAATGTGACAGTAATCGCATTCCAATGAAATTCACTACCATTCCGATTGAGGCAACTATTATAAGAGGCAGTCCCGGAATCTGTGGCGGTTCAAAGATGCGTCTAAAACCTTCGTAGAGAATATAGATCGAAAGTAAAACCAAGATAAGACTATTCACGAGCGATGCGAGTATTTCCATCCTGTAATATCCGAATGTCCTTTGCGGTGTTGCTGATTTTTGGGCGTAGCTAATAGCGTACAGTGCCAGAGCAATTCCTCCGACGTCAACTAGCACGTGTCCAGCTTCAGAAAATAATGCTAAACTTCCGGTAACTAGGACTGTAAAGGAAGCAGCTACTAAATACGCCGAATTAAGAAAAAGTACAATTCTAAGTCTTGCTATTCTTGTTAGCGAATTTCGCTTCAATGGACTATTCATTTCTATGATTAGATTCTATCCTAGTTTCTAATTTCGAACATTTTTGTAATTGGACTTGTTAAAAATTTTGCTATTCCTTTTTTCGTGGTCATTGAACTTTGACTAGTAATTGCATTTTTCTTCATATTGTCTCAATAATACGTGTTTATCATGTGATTCGTATTTATCCGTATATTCAGACACACAGGCCTAAAAAAATATTATGATGTATCTTCAGGTTCCTGCATCTCGTTTTATGCTGGTGGGTCTTGATATAGGATTACGAGTAGACCAAAAATAACAATATAAGAGTAGAATATCAAATCAGGATTATTTGCGTAAATGAGAACAAATATACTAAGAAACCTTATGTAAAGTAACGTCAAGATGTTATGCGATTATATGCCATATTATCAGTGAAATATGCCACCTATGAACAAATATCCTATATACGGAAGACACATCAGTCAAAGAAATATGATTTCACAGGCTACTTTAACGATTGCATTTTCCAATATCCTAACAGCTAAATGACAATGAATTTAAAATTCTTAACGGAAACTATAGAGCTAAATCATGTTCGAGACAGTTAAATTTAGTAGGGAAAAACCGAACAACTAATTGATGACATTACTTTCAACTCAATAAGACCAGAAAATTTCAAGATTCGTCTCATCGTCCACGCTTTGTATTCTCGTAGTATTCTTATAAGCACAATACTGCGTGGCTTTCCCAATTTAAAATAGATGTGGAGGTAATTTCTTGATTCTGATTATAGGTGTCGGATTAGCGATTGGCATTTTGTCAATGTCGTGACAAGCATCTGTTATTGTAGATAGTAGTAACCCATCGATTAACAATTCAGCTTACGGCTGAATTGTTTGGCCAAGGTTAAGTTTTACATTCAGAGGATTAGAGAAATTTGCACTCTTTGACGAATCTGTGAACATCACCGAGGCAGTAATATTCTTTATTCTACTATCCGTTAAGGTAGTTGCAAGCTGTGCTTTGCCACCGGTGGCGTTAATTTTCAGGCCTCCAGGAAATGAAGTCGTCTTCAACAAAGTTCCATTAAGTGCAAAGACCTTCATCATTGCATTTTGCGCCATGTTTATTGTGCTAGCTGATGGCATCACGGAATAAAGTACAATTACCTTAACCTGGTGTGACTTGCTATTGTTGGTCAATGGCGCGAAATGTGCGTAATTCAATTTTATAGATATCGGCTTAGATTGGCCGACGGCATATACAACATGGTTGACTGGACTGCTGCCATCAAGTTTCAATGGGTATGACAACAGTGTCGATGAAACTAGAGATATGACCGTCAGAGCTACAATTAGTTTGACAATTATGACTCTTTCATTATTTCTTACGTCAGCCTTTGGATCCATTCTAATTGTTAGAGGATCCGGAAATATATTAAATTAGCTAATTAAGATACTCAGGACCCGTTTTTATTGAAAGACAATTTCCATCATATGTCCCCCCAAATTTTGAAATATCTTGTCTGACCTCAGGCCTACTCGCTTATCGAAACCTAAAACCGTTGATCTAAAGATGATTGGGCCCTTAGTTGGTTCTTAACGAACCATATTTCAAATAAGAGTATATCCAGCTTGCCATCGTCATGAGTTTTCAAGTTTTTATTTTCTGTTCAAATAGAATGAATACGAATATTTTTAACAATATGATGAAATCGATAAACATTCCATTAGGTCAGAACTGGTACTGAAATGCAACTTAAGATGTAGCTACCTAAAAAAAGATATTTATAATCGAATATGCAACTTGATACTCGATTCAATTGACATTAGAATTGTCTAGTCAGCAGTGGCTTATTATCATATTTTCTATATAATCCCTAACATCTTATAGAAATGTCCTAAATAGAATAATTATTCATACATTTCGTAGATTATTGAATAGAATACAAAAATTTCATATTCCTTACATAATATGAGTTACACGTAGCTGCAAACGTGAGGCCAGTATTTGTCAAATAAAAATTTTTTACAGTATTTGTGTATAATAGCTGTTCCCATCTTAGTTTACTTTTCATTGGTGATGGCATCAGATTTAGTAAAGGGGATGAGCGATATCAAATCTCATGTCAGATATCCCTACAACGCTATCAATAATACTTATCCAATTCCTCTGAGAGACATATCTACCGGACTAGACCCTTCGGTAGACCAACTGCGGTACGCAGACCTCTACTTGCCATCCTATCTAAGTCTACGAATGATTGACGATAATTTGCAAGAATTTTACGATAAATTCGGAATATTAGAGATATACCCCACTAAACATAACGGTCAAGAATGGTATATGAATATGACTGAACCGAATCACGATCCCAGATTTGATATAGCTCACGATGAACGATTTGATAAGAAATCAACGTTGATAGATAATGGAGATGGATCGTGGAAAGAACGATCACCTCAGGTTAGACTAGAAGTATTAACATCTGAGGGCTATAATGAAAGCAGAATTACTACGCTCAACCAAACTGAATTGTCTTTAAAAGACTATATGCAATCTCCGAAGGACTGGAAGAACGTAGAAATGACAGGCTTTGTTAAATACAATAACGCGAAGAGTGAAAAGAAGAACAATCCTGATGAATTTACATGGTATGCAAGAGGTGGAGATCACGAAACCTCTGACAAGGGATGTGAAGGATCTGCTTATAAGGGACAGCTGTCATTTAATGGTGATAGTAGATTCGCAAAAGAACAGTATTTTGTAAATTATGATTTTACCGATACAAAAGTGAGTGTGACTTCCCTCCTGAAAGATAAATGGATTGGATTCAAGTTTGTTGTGTACAATCTCCCTCAATTAAAAAATGGAACTACGTTCGTAAAGATGGAAAACTGGATTAATGAAAACGCCGACGGTATAACTTGGAAAAAGGTTGACGAGAATATAGACA
>JANWJI010000067.1 GCA_025449515.1 Nitrososphaeraceae archaeon
CATGATATGAAGGCAGCTATGCACACGCTGGATAACATCGCAGTTAAAAGACCATTCTCCAAGAGTTATAGAAAGAAACAGAATCTTTATCTGGATAAAGGGTATGACTTTCAGGAGATTGAGGATGGTGTTATCAAGAAAGGATATCTACCACATATTCGACATAGAGTATGTGATGAATGTGGTCAGCAATTAAAAGACGATTCCGATCTTGCGGTTCATTTAAATAAGTACCATAGAAAATCATTTTGTGCTATATGCAAGAAAGAATTTGACAACCCAGAAGCTCTACAAGCCCATGTAAAAAACGTTCATGGATTACACCATAATATCTGAGCCTTTTAATATCTAAGATTATAATTAGCACCTGTATATTTGATTAAGATGGCATATGAAAGTAGATCAGATATTTGAAAATGCAAGAAATGTTTTACAAGGCAATTGGAATGGAAGTTTCACAATTCCTTCACCTACGCTTTATCCACATCAATCGAGTTGGGACTCGGCCTTTATACCAATAGGAAATTCGTATTCCCGCACCGAAAAGGCCATCAAAGAATTAGAATTTTTATTTGATGCACAATGGACTAATGGAATGGTACCTCATATCGTATTTAATGAAAAAGAAAAAACGTATTTTCCCGCTGCAGACTTTTACGAAATAACTAGATCGCCATACGCCCCAAATCATATAGGCACATCTGGTATGACACAGCCTCCTATGCATGCCATAGCTTGTTACTATATATATGCCAACGATACTGATAATCAGAAAACAAAATCTAGAGAATTTTTGAAAAAAATTTATCCCAAGTTAAAACTTTTTCACAAATATCTGATGACTGATAGAGATCCAGAGAAATCAGGTTTGGTCACTATTCTACATCCATGGGAATCTGGCCTTGATGATTCCCCAGTATGGGATCATGCACTATCACAAATAAAGATAGAACACGTTTTAAAGTTTCAAAGATTAGATGTTATTGCAGTCGGCGGTGCAAAGAACACAATTCCTACCGATGATATGTATAACAAATTCAAATACATGATAGAATTAATGAAACAATATAATTATGACGAAAAAATGATGTATGAAAATTTTCCGTTCAAAATAAAGGCCATAATTTTTAGTAGCATCCTATATGTAGCAAATAAATATCTGATAAAATTGCCAAGATAATAGAAGAGACAGATACACAAGAGATAAAAGATTGGATATCACGGTGCGAAAAGAATTTCTACAAGTATTTTTATCCGACAGAACTAGAATTAGACGAAAATGAATATGGACTATTCTACAATTTTGATATAATAAGCAAAGACTGGATAAGAAAGAAAACAATATCATCACTAATTCCAATCTATACTGGGTTAATACCTAAAGAACAACTTCCTTCACTTCTAAAATGGATAGCACGCTGGAGCAGGGCAGCTGGTAAATGTCATACCGACGCGCTGCCTAGTGTGAATGTGGAAGAACCATACTTTAAGGAATTCACATATTGGAGAGGGCCAGTTTGGGTAAATACAAACTTGATGATATATTTGGGTCTTTTAAAGTACGGCCAAACAGACGCTGCCGGACGGATAAAACAGGGGATCCTTGAACTGGTAATTAATCACGGATTTAGAGAATATTATGATGCATACACAGGACAGGGATTGGGTGGAAAATCATTCTCATGGACTGCTGCTTTAGTTATGGATCTGATAAAGAACACTGGAATTGGGAATTCCCCCTACATAATAGGCACAAGTCGTCGGCACGTGTATTTTCCTAACCGCTGTTCCAAAACAAATCGAACAACTGTTAAATATAGGAACATCGTCAATTTTTAATCGGTTGCGAGAGTCACTTCCATGAAAAATTTTCCTTCAGGCGACTGGGTATGCCAGACATTTCATAGTTCTATTTATTTTCAATCCACGTGATCTCGATATACTTTATGTTAATCTTTTCCTAATGACAGGTGTCGAAAATTGGACTCCCCAGTTTCTTTCTCATTCTCCTATGAGTTAACGTTCAAGATATCCCTGTTCTTGTGGCTTTAGATGACCAGAATGTACCACCTGATTCTTTCCATTCTAGATAGTCCTTTAGAATATTTTTATGATCAAATGCAAATTTTTCATCAGGTATCACCTCTAAATCCATCCATTGTAGTTCCAAGGCATCATCGGCAGCAGCAGCTTCAACTCTCCCATTTCTAACAGTCGGAATTTTTCCTATAAATACGGTGGACATATTGTGCCCTCTGGGATCTCTTTTAGGATCCGAGTATACGCCAAGTATATCAATAAGTTCAATATTCAACGAAGTTTCTTCTTTCACCTCACGTTTTGCCGCATCTTCTACTGTTTCTCCTTCATTTACAAAGCCTCCTGGGATTGCCATATATCCTCTAAATGGTTCATTCTTTCTTTTAACCAATAAAATGCGAGAATTCATTTGTATGATAATATCTACAGTAGGAATTGGGTTCTTGTATCCCCCTTTCTTCATAACTATCACAATATATAGGACTAGTTAAATAAGATAACTATATCCACTAGTTGGTCAATGAGTAATTTGTCTGAAATTAATGTTTTTGTATAACCCATTTAATCGATATTTGCAAGACATTTCCCAAGTAGCAACTGGTATCTACGACTAGTAATATCTAATAACATCTGGTATGCCTCTAATGTGTCAAAAATCTATCATAAAACAACCTGAGGATTGCAATTCAGTTATCCTTTATACATTGTGCAGATATTAGTCATATTCGGGCGAGTCTATATCTTATATCATATTATATTATAAGGTTATTAAATATCCTCATTTGCATATTGTGGTATGGATTTCCGAGATCGACCCCATGCTTTTCAGTCTAGGTGGATTCCAATCCAAAAAATCGAAAATAGTCAAGATATTGAAAAGGATCGACTAACAACTTGATAACAAATAGTTAATGTATGTGGACATGAAAGAATTTCGAATCTATCGATTCCAAGAAAATGGTGTAATCTGTAAAGCGGTTTACTACTATTACAATTGAGTAAACTATTCTTTTTAAAGGAAATTCATTGATGATTCTACAATGCCCATTAGTGGCCACGAGTTTAGTTAACATGGAATATCATAATATCAGCTTGCTACTATTTCATATGGACAATATGAGCACACACCTAGATTAGTCAGACCAAATGTAGCAAGTCAATCTAAAGTAGTGGTTCTATTCCTCTGCAATGACTACATGTCTGTACCTAAAACTCCCGCGTTTCCCCAGTTTTCCTTTGAAACTTCGTAAATCAAAATTCTTACCTTTTCCTCTTGGGTTTTCATGATCCTTGCTGTTTCCTTTGTCAATACCTCAACAAGTTCTCGCTTTTGTTGTACCGATCTGCCTCGGCTCATCGTTATTTGTATAACAGGCATAATTTCTTAACTGAGCTTCTGTCTTATTTATTGTCTTGTAACGTAGCATAGAATACCAACTTATAAGGGAGATTGACATTATTCTTCCTAATTGAGAAAGCCTGTTCACATCGCCACTACAGTAACAGAAGAAAAAGAAAAAGTTGAAAGAATGGTCAATAATGCGAAACGTCTGTATCCATCTTCTCCTGATCTTTTAGATAGAAAGATAGAATTTGTTACTGCAGATCTACATGGTCAACATAGGCTATATAATCACCTTCATAGAATACCAATAGAAAATGCATTGCTAATATCTGACTATATCATTGCGATGAACACAGAGATTAATCCATCGGACAATTACAGAGGTGATAGTATCGGGATTTTATATACATTTTCAAAGTATCACGAGAATAAATCCTTCAAGACTATAACAAGAGAGGACATAATTTCATTCCTTGACAGTTATCGCAGACCTGAGGCTACAGATCCTCTTCACAAATGGATAGGGACTTACAATCTGTTTAGAATATATTTACTGCGATTTTTCAAATGGCTATACTATCCAGATATAAATGCAAATGAGAGACCAAAACCAGATGTGATTGGTAATATTCCTCAATTGAAAAGAAAAGAATTATCAATCTACAAGCCTACTGATTTGTGGACTGCAGATGATGATTTGCTTTTTCTAAAGGGTCGGAAGTTATCGGCCTATTAGTTTAGATAACCTGAAGATAGAAAAACGAAATCTATACGATGTTATTACTAATGCGCATATAAATTAGATTTTACTTTTCTATGTAAATGTTACCTATAAGTTTGTAGGATTATCCCATAGTCTCGGAAAATATTCCTACGCTATGTTTATCCCATCATAATATCTAAGGTTTATTTCTCCAGTGATAATGCTATTCAATACAATTAATACTGATGCAATTTTTTCTGCCAAATCTACCGCACCTTTTTGTAATACCCTGTTGTATTCCTCTTCTAACAAAGGCTTTAATTCCATTGCCTTCTGGGCATCAAAATCCTGTCTTTTTTCAAATAAATCAAGGAGATATAGCATTTTTTCGCGATCGAGGTTAATACGAATAGTATTATCACTCACTGACTCCCACCTTTCTCTTTTGTTTCTTTTAAGGCTTTATTCACTGCTTCCTTTACATCAGAAATATTAGACATACCTGTCGGAATAATTACTTTCTCAATGTCTCTTAGCCTATCCGATCTATCCTTTAAGCCTTCCTGTAGATGTTTAATTCTCTCCTCAAAAACTGCTATCTTTTTGTCAATCTTTGAAATGCGGTTGTTTATGAATCCCATGATACTCAATGCGGCGCCTACTATAGTAACAATGAGAATTATAAATTGATAAAGAGCGAATGTAATGGCAGTTTCAGAAGACATTAGCATGAATCCTTAGTATATAATTCCGGTATTACATTGTGTGAATCATGTATATGTTTGTTCATCTCTGATTTACTCGCCTTAAGAGTGTCCATCAAATGAGAATTTGGGCCATCAGTAACATTAAAATCAATTAATTCATGATCAAACATTTATCACGATTCAGTTTATTTAAAATACTTAAATTTGGGATATTTATAACCTTTTTAAGGAAATATATTAAAGGAGTCCCCGTTAATATTGAATATAAAGTATCCATAAGTTATTATGAAGAAGAAGGGAAAATTTGGGATATTTATAACCTTTTTAAGGAAATATATTAAAGGAGTCCCCGTTAATATTGAATATAGATATCCTGAGATTATAAACATTAAGACTACGAAAATCCTTACGGATGAAGTAAATTTCAACCCAGTTAGTCCAGACAACAAGTTTGACTTTGAAGAATATAGTAATGCTGTAGTTAGCATAATTCATGGTTCAGAACCTCAATTCTCAGTTGGAATCTATGGAGAATGGGGGTCAGGAAAAACGACTTTAATGGAAATGATACGAAGAAAACTTACACCAGAAAAGTTTCGATGGGAAGATATACCAAATGATCAATCTAAATGTGATTTACTTAGACAATATCTAAAAGCCAATTTTAAAATTGATTGGATAGATAAACAAACATTTAACAAGTCAGATAATACCAAGATGATCTATCTAAGTGATACCCATAATACCCATAATCAAAAGCAGTTGTCAATTGATCTAAATCCACAGACGACGAATGCAACACTGAAGATAGACTATAGGCCAGTTTATGAATTTTTGGTGAGGAAAACCAATAGTGGCTTGGCAATATGCGAAAATAATATTCTCACAGTTTGGTTTAATGCATGGAGATATGAAAATGAAAAAGAATTTGCATTGATCCCTCTTATGAAGACAATTGCCTATGCAATTGGAGATCATCCTATATACAAAGATATAAAGCCATTAATTCTTAGGGCACTTGCCATTCTTGGAAAAGATGCCCTTCGTTTCTACGCATTGAAGTATTTCATGACTGAAAAAGGTATTGAGGAGTTTGAAACAAATCTTAAGAATAAATTTGAAGATTCCGAAGAGTTCGATAGAGACGCCCTATATTTTGAAGGAATAAAAAAAATTGAACAGAAGATGCTCGAAATCCTAGATAATAAGGATCACCGCAATTCTAGAATAGTCGTCTTCGTGGATGATCTTGATAGATGTTCTCCCGAAAAAACACTTGAGGTATTTGAATCAATTAAGGTTTTTCTTGACATTAAGGGATTTATTTTCATACTCGGTTTAAGCCGAGAAGCACTTGATAAGTTAATTGTCGCTAAATTTGAAAAGATGGGATTAAAAGATATTTCTGGAGAACAATATATTCGAAAGATAATCCAGATAGAGATACAGATTGGAAAGTGGAAAAATGACTCAATAGGTAATTTGATAAATAACATTTCTAAAGAATTAGATGATCATTATCGGAATGTTGTCGGGAATAATAAACCATTAATTGAGCAAGTTGTAGAATCAAATCCCAGGCAGGCAAAACGCTTTATTAATAATCTAATTATAGCACTTACCGCGAACCCTCATCTAGATTATAATACTTTCTTAGTTGTTGAGGCACTTCAGAAGAGATGGAAGTATTTTTATAACAACTTATCAAACACAGCATTTCTAAAAGAGATCAAAAGCGGTATTGAAAAGAGTCGTGATGAGAGACTCCTTCGTATAAATGAATTGGAGGAAAGAAAGTCGAAATCAGAACTTTCTTATGATATTTCGAATAAACTTGATGATTTAAAATCCTGTTATCTTGATGAGGAGTTATGGACCTTTCTTAAAAAATTTGGAGGCCCTATTCTTTCAGAGATTTCGCCTTCTGAACAGGCAACAACAGAAACTGAGGTAATTGCCAGTAAGAAATTTGAAGGTTATCAACAGGCCAGCGAATCATCGAATATTCCTATGCCTTCCACTGTGGCGGAAAAGATTTCAAGCGATGAGATGATATATGCAGAATCATATTACCCTCCAATTATTGAAGAGATGGATAAATACAGAAAAACAATTAAGTTTTTAGAGAGTTCCCCCATTACAGACCTTGACTCAAGTCAGTTATCTTCAAACGAAGTTGATTCTATAATTAATGAATCCTCGCTGTTAAATAAGAGGATTAGAGTATTTGCTACTCTCTATTCATATAAGAAAGAACCCAATCTCAGAGAAGGGCATGTTGGAGTCAGTAAGTTACATTCTGACCTTTTGATTACGAATGAACAGATGCGAGTAGCACTCGACGCTTTTAGAATATATAGGACAAACGATAAGTTTTTGTCAATATTCTCAAAAATCGAAGCCATAGACTACCTAGTTATTAAGATATGGGCCAAATCTAAGTCTATTGCAGATGAATTTGGTTTCACACGATCATCTATTAATGTCCCATCAGTCGAACCTTCATCTTCATCATCTTTATCCTCCCAGCCTGATTAGACGCTAATATTTTATATCTGTTATATCTATATTTCAAGTGAACGATAATTATTTCATTTCAGATTGCGAAATAGAAATATTTTTCACTACCTACCTACTTCTCCTATACTCTTCATTTAAACATTCCTTCAGTTGCAAGCATAGACATAATTAATAAAATTTAGAATCATTTCAAATCTTCCTTTTCAGATGTTTATGTCCTTTTTTCAGGCAACATATTCATAATGTCTATATAAAATACATAACATTTTAAAATTTATTGGATCTATTTCAATCACCCAATTAAGTTGACTTACTACTAATCCTTAGTATATCAAGTAAAAATCTATTTGGTATATGTTTGCTACTACGGAAATATATCGAATGACTGTTTTGCGCACCGAATGTTATCTTAGATATTGAAGAGATAAAAGGACGCAAGTTAAAGAATATGTCAAGCACGTAAATGCAAGTAGGTCATTTATTTAGTGTGGAGAAATACAATAAATGAGCTCAAAAACACAAGTGGAATGGCGAAGAGCCAAAGTGTTGGAGATGATAAGTAAGGGTAATTCTCAAACTGAAATAGCACCATTTGGCAAAGACTCGCTTAATTGGAGGATAAAGTATGCCATAGAAGAGGTTAAGAGGGTTGGCACGAATATTCAGTTCCTTGACATAGAGGTCAGAGAGAAGTTATGATTAAATCCACTATGCCCTAGGTAAAAAGTGATATTATTGGCCCTTCAAAATAATTTCAATTTGGATATAAAAGAAGGTTTCAATTTTATCTTGAGTCATTTACAAGATCCCATGTTCCCAAGAAAAATTATGACAAAGGATCTGGGTTATCAATTGGAGATATCCAATAAACAGGAAGCATTGGATCATTTTAAAAGTTCAAGATATGAAGACTGCAGAATAAATGCTTATCCTTCTTTTACTGAATATGAGGGTATAAACAGAACACCAATAAGTTTTCTGATGGTTGATTTGGATTTGAAAAATTTTTCTACAAAAGAAAAATCACTAGAAAAGGCATTAAACAAAACATTAGAGATGATCAGAAAAGAAAGTATTGGTGGAGTTCCAACAGTTCTATGGACTGGTAATGGCTATCATATATATCAGCCAGTCAGCGGATTTCTCTTAGAAGAATACGAAACATTTTATGAATTCACAAAATATTTCGATAAAGATTTGACTAGCCTATTCATTCAATTTGCTGAGGAATGTTTTACTGATTATACTGCAGATCGTCTTCACAATCCTACCATAAAGTCTTGCTTGTTACGAATTCCAGGAAGTCTGAACTCAAAGTGTATAGTTAAAAAACAAGATGCGGAGGTTAAAATAATCCAAAAATGGGATGATAAGAGACCATCTATACAGCCTTTATTACGACATTTTAAGAGATGGCTTAGTCAAAAGAGAATTGACGATATCGAAGAGTTAAGGAAGCAAGAGAAAAGATTTCAGATTGTCGCTTCACAAAACCAGGAACACAAGAATCGAATTAATAAGATAAAGTGGATAGAAAATGGAATACTCGAAAAGCCTCTACCTGACCATAGAAAATACATTATCTGGAGAATACTCTCACCATATCTATTGAATGTAAAAAATTTGTCGAGAGAAGAATCTTATTCTGTAATTAACGATTGGTTGGACGAATGCAACAAATTAGAAATGCTAAACTTCAATCCCAAGTTAAAGATAAAAGAAGGCCTTAAAGGAGCAAGTAAAGGATATTATCCCATCAGTTTAGAGAAGTTAAAAGAAGAAAACAAAGAATTGTATGATATAGTTGTAAACAGAGCATAGAGGTTTAAATCAACGACGTGAATGTAACACCTACTTGACCACTATAGTTCTTGGCTTCCGATCTAAATCACTTACCGTATAGATACTTTCCAATTTATATACCAAATTTTTATAGTTAGTATAATTATGAAAGCGCAAAGTGTTGCTGTTGTGACAGGTAGTTCAAGCGGCATTGGATTTGAAACGTCTCTTCTTTTAGCAAGGAATGGATATCACACTTATGCTTCTATGCGTAACCTTGAAAAATCTAAAACCATAACAGAAATAGCAAACAGAGAAAAATTACCACTGCAAGTTGTTCAACTCGATGTTGACGATGATAAATCTGTTAAAGATGCTGTTTACAAGATAGAAAGTGAACAAGGAAGAATTGACGTTATAGTTAATAATGCAGGTTATTTGCTTATAGGTCCATTAGAAGAGCTTTCTATTAAAGAATTCAAAGAACAGTTTGAGACCAACTTTTTTGGTGCTATTAGAGTTATAAAAGAAGTATTGCCTATGATGAGAAGACAAAGAGCAGGAACAATAGTAAATATCAGTTCATTAGCTGGTAGGATAGGACTCCCATTAAATTCCCCTTATGTAAGCTCAAAATTTGCATTAGAAGGATTATCAGAATCTATAGCCTATGAAATAGAACAATTTGGAATTAAAGTGGTCTTAATTGAACCAGGTTATATCAAAACTAATGTAGCAAGTAGTTTTAAAACAGGAAAAAATGTTGTCGTCACCGCTGATAACAAAAATAATTCGCCATATGCAGAATTTACACAAAATAGGATCTCAGCATTAGGGCCTAGAGTCGAAGCTGGTCTAGATCCAATAGAAGTTGCAAAAGTAATTCTTAAAGCAGCAACATCAGAGAATCCAGATTTACGATATTTGGTAGGAAATGGTGCCATTAAGCTTATGGATATGAGAAAAATACCTCCGATGAGAATTTTAGAAAATTAATTATAGAAAGTATTTTACATTAGTAAAATTCATCTGCCTTCCGATGGAAGTCCATGACAACACCTTGTTTTATTCCAAACATGTCTCCTTATACTACGACAGTTAGCGTAGTTTCTTGATCTAGAGTAAGCCTACAGTAGTAGTATAAGCATTCTCAATAACATATATAATAGAATGAATGGACTTACACAAATAGTAATTGAAAGGCCAGAATTAATACGGGTTGTAAACAATGTGGAACAAGATCTGTCCTTAGAAGTGGCTATATAGTTATCATATATTGTATACCTTCGCACATGCTTATCATACGTGACAGGGGTAGTAAGTGATAACAAATGGACTGGATGGATGCGTTGGATGAAAAGTCCATTTAAACATGGCACTATCCCACAAATTTGGACAAATAACATAGAGGTAGAGAAGTGATTCGATCCCGCATTTCAGGAATTCGTAGACAAGGAATTAAGCTCCTGTGACCATTGAATAATAATAATAATAATAACAATAATAATAACAATAATAATAACAATAATAATAATAATAATAATAATAATAATAATAATAATAATGAATAGTATGAGGTAGTTATAGTTGCCGATCGATTTTCATTTTTGTTGTTACTGCTACTTTACTTACTTCTCATACCAATCAACTATTATTTCATTGAGTGGAGATGGAGGACCTGAGAAATCTATACCAAATGCTTTCTTTGCAAATTCACGAAACTTTATAGCCCATGGATGATTTGATGTAGCAAATTCTTTCATTGTATTTGCTGGATCCTCTGTCTCTATACTAATTACTCCAAGATCAGGAACACCACTCCCTGGTGGACTGCGCTGAATCCAAACTTGTTCACGAGAAATACCGGCGAGTTTATAAAATTCGTCATGTTCTTTGGTATGGCCGCAATTCTCCTCTGCAAACTTCATTGCAAGTTTTGCTCCTCCTTGAAGATAAGGTAATACTAAACAATAGTTTGTCATTTTCTAAATTCGTAGACAGCACGTATTTAAGTAGCGCCTTCTAAACCTATAAAACAATATTACAAAATATGTTATTTTCAGAAAATCATTTCCAGTCTATCACACTAGCGATTTTCCTTTCATAAGTGAATAGCGACTCGTATCAGGTGGATATTTCTTAATGGGATTCACAATAAAATAGAATATTAGAAGATATGTATTCTACCAAATCTGCTAGAAAATGCATAAACATAACCTTCACGAAGATAATATTGCATAAACAAATCTTGGTAACGCATAAGTTCAAAATTGAAGACAGGCGCAGAAAAGTTGCTACATTATTAGCACAATCAATGAATGAGACTGAAATAGCTTATGAACTAAATGTAAACCAATCAACTATAAGTAGAGACATCAATGCATTAAAGAAATTGTCGCAACGATTTGTATATGATTTAGCAAATTCTGATTTGGCATATTACTATAAACAGTGTCAGGGTGGGTAAGCTTTTGGATTAAAGGAGAAAGATATTCCTCAAGTTATTGAGCTGTTTAAAATGAGATATGATTATCTTAAGTCAAAACAATATGCATGATAATGTAAGTCTATTCTCGTTATTTGTTTATTTTAAAAAATCTGATAGACTAGTTTGTTTTGTATTTTTAGATAGTGCTTCTCCTTCTTCTGTCTGGGACACTTCAACATCATTCCATGTCACTTCTGACAACTCCAATATTTTTCTAAAAGTGTTAGCAGTTCCAGGACCAAAACCAGCATAATGATTCAAACCAGATTGCAATATCATCCTCACTGAATAAGAACGATGTTGAAGTGTATATATTCTATAAATAAAAAAAGATCGAATTTAAATATATTGCATAACGATCTATCTTTATTGCAATATAATGGGTAAGAATAAATCGTCACAATTAATTCCCGATTCAATCAACACTCATCTACAAATATTTGGCAAGGAATCATGGGAAATGGACTATGATCTATTTGGATATTGTCAATTCTGCAATTCCCGAATAGACGAATTAGGTTATTGTGCGTGCGGTGGATCTGCTGATTAGTTAGTTTTCTTCTTGTCATTAATTATCGTTAAAAATGCTCATGTTATGAAGCCTGCCTTTATTGGCAGCATTTGTAGTGACTCATCTATCCGATCTGAAAGGAATGTTTATGATGAAAGTGTCGTCCAAGCAATGATCATCATCATATGCATCTACTAGGATAGACTAAATTCTTTGTCGGATTTACTTCTATCTAGAACTAAAATTTTGTCGCGAGTTATTGTCTACGTAAGCGATCATTATTCCTTTTTCTTATCAAAAAATCATCTCCTGCTATGATTTTTTTTATGAATTAAACTATATTCTTTGAAATAACTATTATAAATTAGCCATTATTATGACAGTCATGATTCTATAGGTAGAATAAGGATAAAGCATACTGCTTTATCATGAAACAAAAGAAGCATAATGATAAGAGACGAAATATAAACAATACTAGGAATAAACGAACAGCATCTTCTGCTGCTTACAAGCGAATCAAACGAGACACTAAAGGCCATCAAAAAAGTAATTATGACAATCAAACTAATAATAAGGATAGTAATAGAGTTACGGATATGAGCATGGGACTAGGAGAAGAGAAAAAATCAAAGACTAAAACGGTTGATCAAAAAGATGAGAAACCCTCATCACCACTACCTACATCATCATCAACACTTCAACCAGAAGTATTTGATGCGTCTAGAGATAAGGCTATGTCAGAAAAGAAAGAATCGGCAGATATGACACCAGATAATAGAAGTAAGGTATTCTCACGTGTGGAAGAAAAACAACAGCTAGATCCTTCAACAATAAGTGTCAATGAAAGCGTTAAAAAAGCCATTCCTGAAAATAATCCAAATACAAATCCTGCAATGGCTAATCCGACCTTAGAAGAAAGAGATCGTAATGCAATGGAATCAAAAGAAGAGGACTTGGTGCCTAAGCAGGATGTAAAACCAGACATTCCTCTAGTTCACAAAGAATCGGAAAAACAAGATCAGTTAGATGAATCAGTTAGATTCAATGATGAATTGAATAAAGAATATCGTTCTAATTCACTCAACAATAATAAAAATAACAATCCATTCATATCTGGAATAAAATTATGGCAAGCTTATAATGAATTATGGAATAAGGCATACAGCGAGTATATGAAAACTTGGAAGAGTATGTTCAAAACCAATTGTTAGTATCCTGTAGTGAATACAAAAAGCAGGAGATCTTAGGATGATTATAGAAAAATAGAAAACGTATCTTAATTATTCTTTCTTGATTTTCTTCCATTCATCAACTTACCAGATCTCATGTTTGTCCTACCTTATTTTATCATATTTTGATAATTTTTATATAATAGCAAATTTGTCTAGGCTAAGATAATGCATCACTGAGGATTTAATTCTCTCACGCCGTTAATTATTTTTGAATCATCAGCTGCAACTTCTGCTGTCATGTATAAAAGATGGTTATCTCCTAATGGCATAGTAATTCGCTTTATCCTTTTATATTCAGCCAAAACATATTTTCCTTTTCCTAATTTTGGTTCAAGGAGGCTACGTGTTTTCCATGAATTAACAGCAAGCTCAAGTGATCTCTTACTTTCATCCTCTGTTAGAAGTTTGTTTACACCCTCCCGATGGCCTGAATACATTATCTTTCCATCGCGATCACAAATAGTAATCAGTCTGATATTTCGATCTATGCCCATAATTTTTTCATAAATTTGTTTGTAGTCCATCTCTCTTCATCCGACCCTTATACAATGAGGAGCATGCATTTATAAAAATATCCTATGCTTTGAATATTTCATCTACCAAATCCGATATACTTGAATTCCATCTACTACTGATACAGACTGCAGACGGTATTCATTAATAGATAGTTATACAAATCATAAAGCTAAAAATTCACTGTCAATGCATCAGATTAAGTAATGTGTGTGAGCCAGGCCATACAGCATA
>JANWJI010000068.1 GCA_025449515.1 Nitrososphaeraceae archaeon
AGAACACACATGATATATTGTGATGCCGATAGATGCAGCTGAATTTGATGCGCATAAGAATATTAATACAGTGATAATTCAATTTTTGTGCCGTAACAAAGGAAAGGGGTTTTCAGCAAAAGAAATCGCTGATGCAGTCGGGATAAAGGAGGAAGAAGTCAATCATGCAATGGTAAAACTCAGCTTGACAGAGTTATTTAGTAATATTACAGCTGGAATAATATCAAAAAAATCTGATCGCATCGATAAAAAACTCACAATGGCAAAAATAGAGGATATCACAATAAATGGATCAATATATTATCGTTGTATTGAACATACCTAGGATTAATATCCTTTCGACATATTAATGAAAAACATTTTGAGAATATAACTTGTATCAATTTCTATGAATTCTCACAATTAGGCACAAAATATGTTTTAGGAAATGACCAAAATATTGAGGTTATGATGACGATGATAGGTTATGGAAGATTGTAGACTCAGGAGCAAGTATCGCATTAGTATCCCATGCTGATTTACAATCTTAGAAATCAATCAATACTTTAAAATTGATAGCGGATTAATCTTTTCATTTATTTTAGAGAATTATTACTTAACCGACCAGTGAAATTATTTCAAACCACGAGAATATGAAAATAGCGACGACGCGAAAATTGTCAAGTTATAGTTTCACTAGACACTCTGCTAAATATGTTAGGGATTTAGACTTTCGTGCATGTGTATGTGTGAACTGACTAGATGTTCATTCATGGTGCCTTACTAGATTCATGTCAAATTCATCATCATTTTGACATTCTATCATTGACTAACTTGCTTTTCGATGATGAATGACATCTATGTATTCGTACGCGTCAACAGCATTATCAAATGCATAATGTATTTTTTGGAATTGTTTTCTGAACTCTGTCACATCATTTGCTATTAGAATGGGGTCTTGTTTATCTATCACTACACGTTTAATAAAATTCGCAATTTCTTCCATTTCACCTTCTTTCATTCCTAATCTTGTTATTTCTGGGACCCCAATCCTTATTCCACTTGGATGCATATAATGCCTGCCAGCTTTGATATCTCCGGGCAATAACTGTCTATTTAAGATTATGTTAGCTTTTTCCAGATCTCTTTCTATTGTTCCGCCGTCACCAAACTTTGAAACATCTACCGCAAGTTGATGTGATGCCGTGTACCCTTTTCTTTCTCCTAAAACATCGAAACCTAAATTAGCTAAATCCCCTGCAATAGCTTTGGCATTTTTGATCACTTGTATTGCATAATCCTTTCCAAATTCTAATGATTCAGCCAGGGCAATAGCTTTGCCAGCAACGTGATGCAGATGATGACTACTTGTGATTCCAGGAAATACTGCCTTCTTGATAGATTCCGCATATTTTTGTAATGATACTATAATCCCCCCTTGCGGACCCCACAACGTTTTGTGTGAACTCATTGTCATTGAATCTGCTCCCTCTTTTAGAGGATCTTGGAACTGACCTCCGGCAATCAATCCCGCCACATGTGCCCCATCGTAGTTTATATACATATTATGATCGTGCATAAAATCCGCCAATTCCTTTACAGGATGTGGAAATAGAAATAGACTACCACCAAACATTCCTATACTTGGAGCTTTGTTATCCTTACACATTTCTTCAATTTTCTTTTTCGTAGCATCTACGTCTATTGTCATTTCTTCTTTTGAGAAGGGATAATGTTCAATACTTAATCCATGTACAAGCCCAGCAGTACCCGAATGCTCTTTCTTACCATGGGAAATATGACCACCTGAAGGAATAGATGATGCTAGCATATAATCTCCAGGTTTGGAAAATGCAGCATAAATAGCAAGGTTAGCAACTACACCAGAAGTTGCTCTACAATCAGCAAATTCTGCTCCAAAAACGACCTTCGCCAAATCGTTACATATTATCTCTACTTGATCTATGTATTTACACCCCGCATATACTCTCTCTCCGGGCCAGCCTTCGGCATATCTGTTGCCGAAATCAGAAATTATTGCTTCTCTTACTGCAGTGCTTGGTATATTTTCACTAGCGATGAGAGGTATCGATTTATCGAACCAGGTGTGATGTTCTTTCATTAAATGCAAGATCTTGTTATATGACTCAAGGGCATTCATTATGGGATGTTATATTCTCACTTTTTGCTCCTAATTTAAAATATTGCATATTAACCCATTATTACATTGTACTGGTATGGTTCCATCTATGCGATTTTGTAGAGCTTATTAAGTGCAGTGGCTACGATTATGACCTTTCTGATGTTGATGAAATATGTCTTTTTTTGATGGCTATGTGGGTTAATATTTCTGTGCTGATAAGAATCTGCTTCAGAACATTCTGATTTATAGCTAAAATAACTATACGAAATACTAGTAGTCTACATATCTATCTTGTCTCTATCATATGCCTACTACGTAATTCCCAAGTTATCACTTTGTAATCATAAATACCACTGTACTCGTTCCATCAAAAATTACGGTACAAGATATTAACACCAAAGTGTCAAATAAGTTCAAATGCTTTAAATTAAATCTAAACTAGAACACTGATCCTACTGATAATTCATTTTGTCAAAATAGACTGTTGGAAAATACCAAGTGTAGTTATTGTCCTTGTTCTTTCTACAAGTCTAGCCTGTAGTCAGATGCAGTTAGGTTGGGCAATATCAGGTATTCATCAAAATGCTCTAAATCTAGCAAGATTAGTTAAATATAAAATAAATTCCACTGCAGTTAATTCTAGTAACATGGAAAACCAAACCAATAGCCCCCAGCAGGGAGATAATATTTCTATAAAGAAAGATCAAGAGTTTAATCTATACCTTAAATCAAATCCCACGACTGGTTATGAGTGGATGCCAATATTTAATGCAAGTATTGTGAAATTGGTTTCTCATAGCTTTAAGCCATCCTCAATGCTCATGGGAGCTTCTGGTACAGATACTTTTGTTTTCAAAGGTATGTCTTTAGGAACAACTCTTATAAAGATGCTATATAAAAGAAGCTGGGAAAACAATTCTGTGGCAGAGAAAAAATTCGTAGTCAGCGTAACTTGAAGGATCTTTATTCTATTCTTTCAACCTGTTGAATTGAACTCATCATCAATCTGCCGCCAATTATCATCTGTTATTCTTCTGTCTTTAACAGGTATTTGTCTCCTGGAATCTACAATTACCTAAAAGGTAACCATCGCCATATCCTCATAAATATCTGGGTACGAGTCTAACTTGCTGTAGGTATCTAGTTCTATCAGGGTTAGAGACCGGAATAAATCATTAAGTGAACAAGAAAGAAAGGGAACAATCAATATGATTATCCGACTACTTATACTCGACCAATGACTTGTACGAGCATTCCGACAACTAACTTAGTCAGAATTGTATATTATATTATCAACTAGTTCATCTAAATATTCCAAATCTCTTTCAAAATACACACATAGTAGCTAGTCAGACAGACGGTCCATTCGTCTATATGAATCGAATAGCGTCTTCAAGCTTTAACTAGCACATTTTATAATCGCATAAAGGCAACCCGAAGATGTAGGACATCCACCCACCCACTCATCAAGTATTCCTATTTAGTGTACTGCTATTGTCGTTATTGTTGTCTTTTGTATTTTGGTCGTCATATTTTATAGTATTCTGTGTTGCATTAACTATCTTATTGGAATATAGTGTATTTTCATGAGAATCTGCATTGAATCTCAAAGCATTAACAGAATTGATTATTCTGTTATCGTGTACCTTATTGTTTGAAGCCCCATTTGCAAAGCTAATTCCGTCGTCGGAGTTCAAAATGGTATTGTTGTAAACTTCATTATTGTGTGATGCTGAAACAAAGATGGCGTTCATCTGATTATGAACAAAATTGTTTCTAACTACTGAGTTTGTCATATTTCTACTGAAGGTTATTCCATACCCATTGTTACTATAGACTTTATTGTTTTCAATCAAAATGTTGTAACAATCAAGGGAACAAATTATAGCTGTACCATTATTTCCATAAACTGTATTATTTCTACTATCATATCGTGGGTTCCAGTATGTGGGTCAATACCATAGTGTCCATTATTATAGAATAGGTTACTCTCTATAAGCATGTCACTCACGCTATTAGAATAGAATCCAAAATAGAGATTATGTATCTTGTTATTTCTTATTATGCTTCCATCTCCACCATTATGATAATGAATGCCTGAAGTTCCAGATCCCCAACCCCCCTCATATCCTAAATATGCTATCTCAGAATTTGTAATATTCGTAGTACCAGTCGAACCTGATTCAATCCTGATAAATGGTCTTGGAGCTCCAGGATGTGTTATCTTTCCTGAAGTTTCCCTTGAGCCATAACTCTGAGCATAATCATTCGTACTCGGATTCCATGAAGTCAATCTAATAGAATCAATAATCAGACTACCATAGACATGAATGCCGTGGGCAACATTTCCATCTGCTAATATTTTCAACCATTTGGTATCTTGAGGATCTAGAATAAGTGTGGCCCCTTTTTCAATTATAATGCTTGCATTTAATAACCAGTTTCCATCAGATTCTTTTTTTATTACATTTTGTTCGTTGATTTGATTAGCAATATCAGTTAGGTGTACTGAACCGCAGGATATGACAATAGACTTCTCAGAGTAATCATAACTTACACACTGACCATTTTTTCCGCGATTACCAAGATCATAATTAATATCATGTTGAATGCTATTACTATTCGCAATATCGATGGTCTTACCCTCTGCATTGGATCCGTACAATTGTGTCGCGATAGACGGGTAAGATGCAGGAATAATAGCACTGAATATTACAGGTATTAGAAACGATGCAACTAAGATGGCGTTATTCACATTTAATCTGTATTTTAAAATATTGGTTATAATGTGTTTTGGAATAATTTTATTGAATAATATATCTTGGTCACAGCTGCTATCATAAATTTAATATACGATATATTTGATTTCATTCAAATTCAAGATAATTATATACATATCGGTGTTAAGTGACTCTAATCTAATCACACTAATAATAACTGATCAGATGGTGTAATCTCAACCTAATACTCAATGAATTTTGGGAAATTGGGATCCTAAACGCCAAAGCAATCAAGAATGTTTGATATTTCCATTATTAGTCACTGGGGTAAAAATTCTATTCGTCATAATCACCAATATCTTCCATGCAGATAAATGCCGATATTCGTACCCCGATTCCTGATCAGTTGTTATTCTTAAATACTCTATATATTCGTCCATAATGTGGTCAATAACATCTATCCCTTTGCCACTAATCAAAACTTTACTATTATTCATATCAATAAACTTTTTCCTTTGTAAGTATACTAATTCAGCAGAGTATAAATTGGCAGGAATGTATTTCAGATCCTCTTCCAGTTGCATTGATGACGGATCTTGCCATCAGAATTGCTTAGCATAATGTTTATTATATAATGAATAAAGGATTCGAAATCGATTAAGGTCTCTGCTCCTCATCCAGCCTTATAGAGGCAGAACCTGATATATAACTACCATAATCTGATATTATGAAAAAGTTAAGGCAAAATCTGGTTAGTATATTTAATCATATTGAGGCCTAAAAGGGGGGGTGTATAGACACTGCATAACAAAAAGCGTCCTGGAAATGCATAAACATGATCTTTACGAAAAGAATATTGCATATAACAATCTTGGTAACGCATAATATTAAAATTGAAGATAGACGCAAAAAAGTTGCAACTCTCTTAGCACAGTCAATGACAGAAACTGAAACACCTTTGAACTTGAACAGGTTATATTCACGTTCTAGTTTTTCAGATATCGTGCTATACAAAAGCAAGTTCTCTTGAGATTTAGTTAGTTGCAAGAATGCAGGAACAACAGTCAAATAACGACGATCTAAACTTTTCTCTTCTCTTCTGTTACTCTATTCTCCAACTACGGTAACTTCCCCAGCATGGGTGTCTTTAATATGTTTCTTAGTCTCATCTCTAGTAAGAAATTCCTTTGCACAAATAGAACATCTAAATGTCCCTTCGACGTATTCTGGCATATTCTACCTATAAATTATATTATAAACATTAATAAATATACCGCTTAATCTTTTATGGCGGTATTCTTGCCTGACAATGTCAATGGCATACAGCTTCATTGTTTTTGGTAACAACCATCGTAATATACTATCAGTTTCAGCATCTAATTGAAATATTAGGTAACACTAACATCTAACATAATAGTAGATTATAACCAATATTACTTATTGCGGAATCAATTTAAACGACTGAGCAGCCATTGGGCACTCAGTTTAATCCTTAGCAGACAAATAATATGTATAAAAAGAAAGTGTGATTTTATATAAATCTCTTTACTTCTCTACTTGTGATCTAGTGAGTCATTGCAATAGGTTGTTCTTCTTGTTGTATCTCTTCGAGATCTATTCTAGTTAAGTCTTGATCCTCCTCTTCTGCAATTTTGCTTCTAATTCTATGCCTATATCTTAAGTCATAATCTATGTAGTCACACATAACTGTAACACATATCATCAATTTTATACTATATACGGGTTTCATTGTAAAATTAGTAAAAAAGGAGAAATTTTTGCTTTTGTGATAGAAGAGATATCGAGCAAAATAAGATAAAATTAGAACGATAAAATTTGTTGTGAAGTTGACATCTCATTGATTTTTTGTGTTTAGCCTATTCCAGCTCTTAATATTTAGTCATTTAGATATGTTTCCTGACACATAAATTCGCTACAATATGGAGATTATTTATTTCCAAATATTTATTCAATATCCAAGGGTAGTATTCGTCTGGGGCGTTATATCTAGAATAGTATATCTTCTTAGGTATTGACTTCATCAAATTTCCATTATTAGGTGGCTGCCAACAATAAAACATAAGGTTTTGTTCTGATATTTGGAGCCATATTTAATCTCTCTACGATATCTTCTTCTGATAAGGCTTCCTTTTTTCTGATCGGCCTAGGTAGTTTTACCTTTAGTTAGAACCTTCGTGGACTGACTAATATCTATATCGTAATGCTAAGTTTTTCACGGTGGCGACCAGCTGCTTCAATATCATTGTTGAATATTTCGCTCTCCTAGCTATTGAGTATTCCTTGTAACATTTTTTGAGGATTAGTCACACTATCTGTTTTACTCGCAGATTTAATATGCCATCATCCCGGTATAACTCACCTACGGCTCTGAATTCTTTACCCTTCTTGAGAAGAGATCTAGATCCTTCATAATCATAATGATTCAGTCTTGCTCGCCACTTGCCGTTTACCATTACGACTGCTCGTCCTTCCATAATCTTTTCTACATAGACATCATATGTTTTCCCAGAAATTTTTAAGTTGTTAATAACGGCGACCGTACTATCGTCAATCCATTCTATTCTTCGTAGTTTTTCGAGTTTG
>JANWJI010000069.1 GCA_025449515.1 Nitrososphaeraceae archaeon
AAAGTACGCAGCACTTTTTGTCACACTTCCAGAGAGTTCTATTGGACTGTATTCACGCACGCAGCACGAATGTACCAGTCAAAATTATTCTTTATTTCTTGTTCCAAATGTTTGGGTATTACCTTATAAATTATGAGGTATGCTCATCGAGATCAGATTGAATCTGGCGCATATTAGCACAGTTTTACCGCTACAAGACTATACTTGGACTATCTGTATCATTTAACGATTGTACATTTCATAGGCCATCACTCCTTCATGATACTCGCTTAGTGCAGATGGAGTGAAATTTTCAGATAATCCAATAAATTAAATTTATATGTAGATTTAGCGACGCTTTGGTAGAAATTACTTCATTCTGCCGGCCAACTATGGCCATCACTATACTTGTCGATAGATAAAAGCACAAGTCTCAATGTTTAAGAAAAATGGCCGTTATAGGAATCCAGTGGTCATAGGGGATTATGCCTACCAACCAACCTACATAGCCGACTCGCATCTCCAATCCTATCCAAGCCATTAGGGTAATAGTTGAAAAAAAAGGCAACCTAACGATGTATACCGAAGCCGTTACATTATCCTGTTGTAGGACTATCCAATAACCAAATGTCATAAATAGGGCATTCATCGTAATAGATAATGCGCTCTATGAGTGATTGTAAGCATTGGGGCTGCAATAAAGTAGATAATACATGTAGTGGTTGTGGTACAATAATCTGTCCAATTTGTTTACGAGAACCATATAATTGCAATTGTGATAACAAAGAAACCTGTTGTGGGTAGTAGATAAAGTAATTCATATGATATCTGGATTTAAGGCATCAATTCAATCGAACTGACCTTTGTACTTTATAACGTTACTATTACATACAAGTTGTTTGTTCACATCCACTATTGCTACTATCAATAGATGTCAATTTAAGAGTACCATTTGATGCGCTTAAATATTGTACTCATATTCAACTAGAGTACGTCGATCAATCAAAAGCCATCATTTTTAGTGCTCAAAGACAGATTCTAGTAGATCAAGACAATGTTGACATCCTTCCTTATCTGTATGTTTCTGGACCAAATCTAGTAGTTTAAGCAAGTCATTCATCACCTCATTTTTGGTCATTATCGTTAGTGGAAGTATGTATGATATTGTCATTTTCTATACCAGTCGCCATATATGCACTTTTGAAATGGTCGATCAATGGTAAACTGCACATGAGCCTTGCTTAGCCTCTGCATTTTAGCCAGAGGCCGCAAGGTGTCCCGCCTACTCATGCTAATAAAAAGTATAAACTCTTTTAACGAATTCTCCACATTGATAAAGTCATATAATATGTTCTTTTGTTCTACTAAATTATTTTATAAAAACAAAAAATTTATCCACAGGAGTTTGGTCCTATCAGTGTAAAAGAACGCATTATTAGGGGCGCACCCCTCGTGATAGAAGTAAACTAAATTTTTGTCAAATTAAGCAAGTCTATACATCAGATATCTCATTTTAGAGAATGTTTATAATTTTGTATGCCGCACATCTGTATTAGAACACACTCTTTCCGATATCGTTATACAGGATCGATGAAAGAATCCGATATGATCTGATATAGATCAGTTGTTGAGTTGAAATTTATCTCATTGTTTATAGAAAGCTGAATGGATTAGCGCGCTGCTGTTTTGATGTATTCCTTCCCTGAGATAGTGCATGATCATCAATTCCTTATTCAGGAGTACACTAGCGATTTGACTATATTGTGCTATATTGTAATATCAATCCTCTTTTAGTAGACCAGTCGTCTTAGCAAGGACTAATTTAATGCTATTGTATAATTGAACCTGCTCACGATCTAGACAATTGAGCGTAAAAATTAGAGCCTCATTTATTACCTTTAGCTCGTCTGGAGTGAATTGCTTAGCATCGTGCCCAGCCGTACCCATTACCTAAAGTGTTTCTCTTCCCTTATTATGCTTCCACGGGATATAATTCAGGAATTGCCTACTTTGGATATTTTATAACACGAGGCGTGTTTATCCGATAGTTTTATTCGGTCCGAAGGTAGATGAAGTCGGCACTTGATATTAGAAATTATAAGCTGGCGAAACTCCGGCGAAAAGTGCAATATCGATACTAAGAATGTTCTAGTACACGATGCGTCTCATGATAGACTCGACTTTCACTGCGAGACGAATCATGAATTTTTATCTGTGTTGTCAGCATCATTCATAGCTATACCTCATCTCGAAACTATGTGCTTTAGCAACTACAATCAAATGAAGGGTCCACCATTTAGCTCATCTAAGATTGACAACTATTTTTTAGTATATAGATGAAATCAAATAGAAGGATTGGAAAATGAGCACTTCTAAGAATAGAGTAGTTATACTTGGAGCAGGCTACGCAGGAATATTTTTAGCCACCAACATTGCTCGATATGTGACAGAGAAAGTAGGCGAAGTAGTCCTAATTGATAGAAACCCTTATCATCAATTGCTTCAGGAGATTCATTTAGTAGCTGCAGATTTTAGAACAGCAAATGAAGTACAAATACCAATTCTAAAATTAATAGATCGAACTGACATAAAATTCATTCAATCTGCAGTAAAACAAATAATGCCAGATAAAAATATGGTTGCTTTAGAATCGACTGAAATTAACTATGATCTTCTTATTGTGTGTCTGGGTGCTTCTACAAAGTATTTTAATATTAAAGGAGCAACAGAAAATACTTTACCATTACGCTCCGTCCCTGATGCGTCATTGATCTGTGATAAGATGAGAGCGCTTATGAAATCAAACAAGAAGCATGATATTGTAATTGTAGGAGGAGGAGCCACAGGTGTGAGCCTTGGCGGAGCACTATCGGATTTTGTAAAGGAAAGCAAAAAATCAGATATACTCACTATAACAATTATAGAAGCACTGCCAACTATTCTATCAGGATGGGATGAACGTTTAGTTAAGAAAGTAAACGAAGTATTACTCGAAAAAGAAATAAGAATAAGAACAAACTCTGCAGTTACCAGAGTTGAAAATGATGGTGATGCTAGTTGTAGTATTTATCTTAGTGATAGCGGATCAAAAATTCATTCATCTCTTGCTATTTGGACTGCAGGTGTTAAAGGTTATGATATACAAATAAGTCCAGAAGTTGAGAAAACTAAAGATGGCAGGATAATTCTAAATGAATTCTGTCAGATTGGTAGCTATCCAAATATATTTTCGATAGGCGACATAGCTGCAGTTAAAGATGAGAATGGGAAATTGTATCCGCCTTTAGCTCAGATTGCAGTTAGAGAAGCGAAATATCTTTCAAAGCTTATACCTAAACACGTTATTATTACTGATCGTGCTGATTTAAGCTCTTTACCACTCAATGAAAAATTTGAATATAATATCAAGGTACAATTAATCTCCTTAGGAAATGATGATTATGTTGGATTGTTTAACAATCATGTGATAAGCGGTAACCTTGCGAAGCTGGTGGAGGAATTTTCAATGAGTGCATATATCAAAACGCTCGAGAGTGGTGGGAGAGATATTAAGAATACAAGTTTATACGGAGACAACATATTTTCTCAGCTAGTCTCCGGAATAGCCTTTGCACGTTTTACTTTTATTAAATGGTTAGAAAAGGCATAATATGCTAAAACGGAAACTGAGAATATCTAGATAGTTAGACAAATCCTTCCAACAATTTCACCATCCAATTATCGGCTTTTACTGATTGCTTTGCAGATACATAATACTAATACCAACTTTCAGCCACGCATTAGTGCAAAGTCAGCAAGTTGTGATTAACTATGTCATCTCTGAAATAGAATATCTGTCTTTTATTTACTAAGCCAGTAAAAAGATTGATTACTCATACACGGTTTGAGGCCTATACTTAGCTAACAAGATCTTGTTGCTAAATAAGTAATCAAACATCATTGCTTATCGAAACGTTTGTTGGTGTTAACCTTACATTCGATGAACCATTGCTTAATTCAATGCTACTACTATCCATTATTATTTTCAAACCAGTTATTGTTTCAATTCTTATTCCTCCTCCTTGTCCGAACTAGTCATTGATACTTATGACTGCCGTATCTATTTTGATTACCATTCGATCAGGAACATCATGTAGAACGGGCACTTGTCCGTTACTCCAAAAGCAGCCTTACCAAATAGGCAAACTTTTATCACCATTCTTAAACTCAATCTATACATTAGATCCAATTGGAGGAATAAAGTAAAATCCAACCCCATCGCCATCATCTGCGTAGGGAATCGACTGAAATGCCCGAGGTGTTTATTGGTTACCAAATATAGCAGGTACTAATGCTCGAATTCGAACCAAATTCGATGGATCTTTATTGTTGGTAATTCTACCTCGGAATTTACCAAAAATCTCCTTTCTTGACTCACGTCACGTGTTTATATCTAAGAATATTAAGGTTATACTCATGCAGTTCTCTTCCTGTTATTTAATATCTATGAGAATTTTCTAGCGCGCATTTTATGTGCGGCTAATTATAGCCATCGATATCGAATTAGAGTCGATAAAATTAAGATCTGTCATTAATTACGATATCATATTTTGTGCCATTCCTAAAGATTTCTTATCTATAGAATACGTTGTTGGCGCGCCTCACGGTATACATGGCACCTAAATTCTTATTATCATGCCGATGCGTCACTATATACATCCGACACCTCATTTTAGAGAATATTTATGATCAGATATGCTGCACATCGTATTTGAAGACACTTTTTTCCGATATGGTTTACCGGGCTGGGCAAAAATCCGACATTGCCGTAGATGCAGAAGTACTAGATCTCATAATTAATGAATACTCTTGCATGATTTGAATATAATTCTATAGCGTAATAATTTATCATAAATAATCTACAGTATCAGAATATATAATGCGAAATTACTCGAATTCGTTACCACATATTATTAGCCATCATGATTACCCTCTTCGCAGTCATCAAATTTGACTGTATATCTAGGTCTAGGATAATAAAGAATGATTACAATATAAATGAGGGTT
>JANWJI010000070.1 GCA_025449515.1 Nitrososphaeraceae archaeon
CCTCCGCAGGTAGAATTTTGATTCGTGCTACTAATCTACTCATCTATGGTCCCTCTAGGCCACAACCAACGCATTTGTAAGCCCTAGCAAATTCCCTACAACTTTGACATCGCCATATGAGAACGTAGCCACAGTTAGGGCAATAATATTTCACACATTCATCATTTGGCATAATGGGGCGATTACAAGATGTACAAACTGGCAATTGTAAAGGCTTTGACATGTATACACCGTCTGAAGGTAAATATCCGAATTTATACCTTGCTTAATCGAATAAGCGTCTTAATTCATTACTTAGCACAGACTTTATGATGCTTGTAGCTTTTTTGGCTCCGATAACTCTGGCCAAAGCCGTTGAATGGAAGTCAAAATCCCCTGATTGTGATATGAAATCAATTTCCGATTGAGAGACAGAGGCAAATACTTCGTCCAATCCTCTATTGTCCAATCGCTCAAGCAGCCTTCGAGCAAGTAGCATTTTTTTAAACTCAGAATTAAACTCCAAAAACCAGTCTCTTTCGTATTCCTTTAGCAATTCCTGGTCGCTTGTATTGATCGCATTTGCCGTAGCCCTGCCAGCAAGTATACCACCCATTCCGCATGTAAAGATTCCACCAGCCGTCGTCGGTTTAGTTTGGCCAGCTGCATCTCCTACTATCAAATACTTACGTCCACATAAGAAACTTTCCAGTGGTCCCATTACCCAAATAGGAGAATAAACCTTCCTAACAATATTATATCTTGACCCCTTGCTATTCAAATAAGATTTCAACGCGTCTACCACGTTTATTGCTCTTCCACCCACACCTACCTTGCCTTTTCCTGAATCAGTGGGTATAATCCAGGCAAAGAATCCAGGAAATCTAATATTGTCAAATTTCACCTCGATAGCATCACTGTCAATCCACGGTGCATAGACTTCATATTGCGCAGTTTGCAGAGCACCAGTTCTATTTTTACGAATTATAGAACCTACCCCTCTGGCATCTATAAAGTATTTACATTTCATCTCTCCTTCTGAAGTGGAGACCAAATAAATATTTCCATCATTGATATTGTTTGACTCAAAATCATGGGTAAGTTCGACCACGGATCTTACGGAACACCTAACTCTTATTTCAGCGCCATAATCTTGGGCCTCAAAAGCAATTTGTTTATCAAATTCCCGTCTATCTAGTACAATGACTTTCTGATTACCTGCATCAATATCAAAACCATTGGAAGGAGACAGGATTTTTGCCTTTCTGACTTTATTTTGTATAGACGTAGCAGATGGAAGGATTTGAAGCTTTTCTACTGCACTCATACTTACGAGTCCGCCACAATGCTCAGGAGTTCCAACCTCGTAATCATCTTCAAGAACTAGGACTGAGATTCCATTGTGACTGGATAATTCCCGAGCAGCAAGAAGACCAGAAATACTACCACCTGCTATGATAACATCATAAATTTTCGACATTACGAGCATATAGTCCCTTAGGTCTGCTTAATAACTAAACGACAAATATATGTAGAAAACGTCTGTGCATAGCAGGATCGAATTTTACAATAGTACAACAAGGATCGGTCAGAAAAGGGGTGCATCAAATCATGTTGCGTTTCAAATCGCTATATCTATTCCTAATTGTCACCTCAGTTATTCCTGCGGCACGGGCAATATCGGCCTGTGTTTTGTTCTCCTTATTCTTGAGACATGAAACGTAAAGAACTGTAGCGGCCAACCCCATAGGATTCTTACCCGCAGAGATTTCATTTCTTATTATCTCATTCATTGAATCGAGAGCAAGTCGTTTGGTTTTTTCGCTTATATTTATCCTATTTGCCACTCCTACAATACATTTCAAAGGGTCGAGTAATGGAATTTGAAGATCAAGTTCGGTTACGAGTAGTCTATAATCCCTTGCAATATCCTTTCTTTCGAGATTCGCAATCACAGAGATTTCCTTCAACGTCCTGGGAGTGCCCATTTCTCTACATGCAATGTACACAGCTGTAGATAATATTGCAGATATGGATCTTCCATGTACCAAGCCCTTGATCTGAGCCTTTCTATATATATAGGACGCTTTCTCAAGCACGGTATCTGGCAGACCAAGCTTATCCTTGAGAGCATCCAGCTCATTTAGTGCTTGCTTAATGTTTCTAGCTGCATTAGAATCAGTACGGAGTCTAAAATCCCATGTACGCAACCTCTGCATTCTAGATAAGGTGCTTGGATCTAGTCTATGACCCCTTGCATCGGTATTTGCCCTATCAATTACCGTAGAATATTCAATATCCTTACAGATCAATGCAAAATTTGACGTCCCCACATTACTTCTGGTCGGATAAGTAATGGAAGTCGTCAACATGCCACGATCGGGGGAATCAGTAACCTGGACCAATCCACAGCTGTCGCAAATTATCTCTCCAGTATCAGCGTCAGCGATGAGATGACCTTTACTGCATCCAGGGCATGTTAGTGATGTATGCATTAAGAAGAACTTCTACTAATCTGGATAATATAGTCCCTTCCATATAATAGTATTTCATCATTTCAATTTAAAATTGATCCGCGTCATTTGATATCAAGATCTAGGAGATTAGTCGGAATGGGATAACAGATTATAAACAGGTACTTTCTAATTTTGAGTACGGCATTAAGTAAACTTACTAGCGTATTCGTAATCCTGATTCTGATGACACTGTTTATGATTGGGCTTTCTGCCAAAGCAGCTCCTTCAGGAATCGAGATCGGGAAAACATCGTCATTCATAGATGAAAATGGAATTATGCATGTGTATGGCGAGGTGAAGAATTTATCAACCAAGCCCCTGGCAAATGTAGTGATAAAAGGTTCGTTTTATGGTAACAAAGGCAACTTGTTAAATGAATTCAACAGGTCATCAGAATTGAGTATATTAAATCCGGGAGGGATTTCACCATTTGAGATTTTGCATATCGACAGCAAAACCGTTAGTCAGATTAGAGATTTTAAGATATCAACAGAAACAAGCCCAGGACCGACTGAGAGTAGGTTGAAACCCCTGGGACTGAAGGTTACTCCATCTAACTCGAGACTAGATATTTTTGGCTTTTACTATATCAACGGAGAAGTGACCAATAATGCCAATCATAGTTCTACAAATACCCTAATTATTGCTACACTATACGATAAAAGCGGGAATGTAATCGCAATAGGGAGAGGCTTAGCCGAGCCATTGAATATTACCGCAGGGGCCAGTGCTGCTTTTGGTTTAGCAGTATCGGAGAAATTACAAACTTACAAGACAGCAGCCATCTCATTAATCGCAGATTCTGATGAGTTTACTTCTGTCCCCATATTTGCTAAGGCCAGCAGATAGTGCCCATCACAGACGATCTCAAGTTTAAAATTCAAATATTATTATTCTAGAATTTCTTCTTTTTTGCATATTATTCAAGTCAAAAAAAAGATGCTTAACAATCATAAGAAGTAATATCAGCATCTAATCTCGATACGGGATTGGGACTACCATTAAATCTTCAGCTGCATTCACGTTTTTGTGTATTGATTTGGCCTCACTAACCAATTCAAACGTATTATTATATCTTGCGCTAAAATGAGTAAGAAGCAGTTTCCTAACTCTTGACCGTGCTGCTAGCCGCGCAGCTTCCTTCGCAGTTGAATGAAAATTCAGAGCTGCTTTTCTTTTCAACTTGTGACTGTATGTTGATTCAAATACAAGAACATCGCAATCCATAAAGAATCGCCGTAGCTTTTCTGATGGTCTAGTGTCTCCGGATATTCCTACTTTGCGACCAAGTCTTCGGGATCCCACGATCTGACTAGATAGTATTGTTTTACCTTTATAGATAATGTCTTCCCCATTTTGTAGCCTTCCGTACAGTTCTCCCTCCGGAATACCCAAACGCTTAGCCTCAAGAATATTGAAAATCCCCGGCCTATCTCCTTCAGTGAGACAGTATGAAAATGCCGATGTAGAATGGGTTGCACTACAACATGTAACTTCGTAATCCTTTTCTCTAACTACAAGCCCTTCAGACTCAATAGCGTGGAGATTCACATCATAAGATAGACCAAAATTAATGATCCTAGTATTCTCATTTATGAACTCGACCAATTTAGGTTCGCCATAAATATCTATCTTATTTTCCCTACCCTGTAGCGACATGGTTTGCAAAAGACCTAGTAATCCAAGACAATGATCCGCGTGCATATGTGTGATGAAAATCTTCATCTTCTTATTCACTCCCAGTTTAGACCTTATGAAGTTGAGCTGCATCCCTTCTCCAGCGTCGAACAATAAGACTTCGCTCCCTCGTACTATGGCAAGCGAGGAAAGTCCTCTGCATGAAGTAGGAGTTGCAGCTGAAGTACCAAGAAATGTTATTTGCATGTCTACCATAAAATCACCCCGCAGCTCTAATTTTATGTCCTCTCTAAACGTATATCACTTAAAAATAACCAATGTGTTAAAGTGTACCCTCCTTCACGTATTATCATGGATTAAACTTCTGAAACTTGTAAAGGAATTTTCCTGAAGGGTTGGCATTATATAAAGTCATATAACCTGGAAATTTATAGATCGAGCTCAGATCATATTCGTGATAGCTCGGAGAGGTGAACAGATGATCGGACTGAGATCTACTTTTGCAAACTCATTCGGGATAGAATTCGTAGCAATAATGTCGTTTACACCTGCTGCCATGATCTTTTGTGTTGCATTTTTAATAAGGAGTGCATGGGTGCACATTACAAATATTCTTCCCAATAGACCAAACCGTCTAAGTGCCTCGCATGCTTTAACTATACTGTCTCCAGTGCTTATAATGTCATCCAGAATAATTACATCCTTTTTGCCGAATTGATAATAAGATTTTCCACAATCAATTGTTACTTCACCGGTAGATTTATCGCGACTCTTGTTTAGGGCAATAGAATCGGTTTTTAATACTGATGCTAGTGTCTTTGCCCTAGACGCACCTCCCAGATCTGGCGAGACAACAATCGGCATATCCAATCTCAACTTTTCTTCAGCGTAGTTTGCGAATAAAGGTATGGAAGAAAGGTTTTGTACATCGATTCTAAAGTGCGAAAGTGACGATATGCTATGAGCATCTACTGTAATTATCTGCTTAATGCCTACACTTTCCAGCAGCCTAGCTATCAAAGACATTGTAACCACCTCTCCTGGCAAAAATTCTCTATCTTGTCTGGTGTACGCCAAATACGGGATTACTGCAATGATATTGGTGGCTTGTCCTTCAGAGCATTTTCTGATCATCATCATAGCTTGTAACAGATGTCGATCTGTTGGTGGATAAGTCGATTGTACAATGACACAAGTCTTGTTTTGGATAGGAGGTAACCGAATCTTGCTTTCCCCATCATTGAAGATACAAACTTCTGCAAGGATAGGGCTCACCTGTAGGTTGGCTGCAATTTTATTCGCCAGCTCAGAAGAAGACGGACCAGATATGACGGAAATATCATCAGGCAATCTAACAGATTGTTAGATTATCAACGTTCTTAAAAGGATTAGCAATACAGAATTTAAGGACAATCAGCTTATGATATGATCAGATAGTAGCATAATCGTTCGTTAAGTTAGGCTTCAATTTTCAAAATTCCACCAGTTGTAGCCTGCCAGTTAACCGTTTTGAAAAACATGGCAGAAGAGCTCTAATTAGTAGATACAGTAAGCCTGTCGTAACAGGATTTCTCGATGGAATCATATTAAACCCCATTTTAAGCCAAGAGAGTAGTTCAGCTATTTTTGCTCCAATGTGACTTTCTGGTTGATATTCTCTTGTTCGTCGAGTTTAGCTAACTCGGCTAAGAGAAATTCTTTGTATTTTTCCTTTTCTTGTTCAGTCATTCTATCTAAATTTGAACTGAGCGCAGATCCAATTGCAGACACTCTATCGATCAGGTCAAATGCCATGAATTTGCCCACATTTCCTACTCTTAGCATTACATCTAACTGCTTTTGCACAATGTTATGTAGAGATTTCATATCGGCAGCTGTATCCTCCCCAGAAGTTGTGGTCCTATATCTACCGTTTTCTACTTCATCTATTAGACCGTCTTCAAGTAATCTCCCAAGCATAGGATATATCAAACCCGGAGATGGCCTCCATTTTCCGTCACTATCGTAAATAGCCCTATCCATAATCTCCTTTCCTGTCATTGGCTGTTCTTTAAGTAAACCCAAGACATAATGCCTAGAAAATCCTCTAGGAACAGAACTACCAACCCGAGAAAACCAGTGAGAAAGCATTCCAACACTAATATCACTAGTGACAGTTATATTCTTTTCCTCAGATAGTTACGTGTTGGAAGAGTGGACCATAAACCTAAGGATTTAGTGTCTCTATTCGCCTGATTACCTTCCTTCCATGTAATTTCACAGACTCATTAGTGGAATGGTTCAGAATCTTCGTAATAGGTTCTATTCCATCTCTCCCGAATGCTGCAATGGTATCGATAATTGTTTTTACTACTACTGCTTCATTATGATCAATAGCATTCTTTGTTAATCGGGACAAATGATCATTATTGGGCAATATCTGTCTCCATTTCTATTTGTTCTAATTTATATAATATTTTCCTAAGCAATCCGACTAAAAACTCAAAACAGTTCCTCACTCACAAGTTATTGCTATAGTTTCAGAATTGATTACCGCTGATAGTAGATCCTTTCTGGAAGAAATTAAGATGAGTCGTTTCGTGATAACGTATTTTGGTGCTATTAACCGATATCATGCATTAATGTAGGTGCATCTCCATCCATGAACCCTGATTACGACTTAACGCGCGCGATCCGACCGACGCGATCTTGTTATACTTCTAGGGATATAGTTACGGCTATAGTTGCCAAAGGATCAAATATAAGAAAATTATAAGGCTAAACTCAAACTACATGATTCATTTAAGTCAATTTCGTCCTTGCAAATGTCTATTGTATATCTACAAGGAGCGCAGAGGGTTAGC
>JANWJI010000071.1 GCA_025449515.1 Nitrososphaeraceae archaeon
AAAAAAGAGAAGGAGGTGAGAAAAGAGGATACCAAATATGAAAAAGAAAGGATTGCTGAACTATATAGGAGTAGATATTGGAAAACGGAATTGTGTAGTTTGTATAATGGATTCGAATGGTTCTATAATCAAAGAAACCAATTATAATAATAATACGTTGGAACAAGCTAAATCCTTTGCTTCATCCATTAAGAGGAAGTATGGTACTGAATCCACAGCAGTTTGTGAATCTACAGGTAACCTTTGGCTAAAGACATATCAGGCATTTGAGAAACATGACATTGATGTTAAACTGGCTAATCCTTTGAAAACTAAAGCCATTGCTGAGGCAAGAATAAAGACCGATAAACTTGATGCTAAATAGAATACTTGCACGGAATTATCCAGCCGAGCAACACGTAAAGATTTGGATCTTCCCTGAGAGACTAGAGATCACACCGCTCGGTATCAAAATCCTATATACGAAACTAAGAACCCTTTCATTTATTGGCATATGGGTAACAACAGCATTATTGATGAAGTACTATAGAGAAAAACTAACTAATGCAATAATATATTGGGTTATATTGACTATACCTCTTCTCTATTTTCTAGTAAATTACTTCTATATCTATATCTTATCCACCGTACTCCAATCATATCTAGCAATTGACCCTATTACTGTATCAATCATACTAACAGCGTTTCTAACACTAAGTAAGCCTATTGGAGGACTGACATTTGCGATTTCATTCTGGAAGATCGCTAAAACCGTGAGTTACGAAAAAAACGTAAAGACATACATGATCATTTCTGGCTGGGGCATACTTTTGATATTTACTGCCGATCAAGCACTTGTGCAGACTCTCGTACCATATCCTCCATTCGGACTTGTAACGCTAACTGTTCTCATTACATCATCATATTTGATGTTAATTGGAATATACAATTCGGCTTCACTTATTTCAGCAAATAATGAATTGCGCAAATCTGTATACAAACATGCATCGGAATCAAAGTTACTAAGCATGATAGGACAAGCGGAATCAGAGAGAGAAATTAGGAAAACTGTAGACAAAATTATCAAGGATAAAGCTCACTTGATAGACACAAGTAAAAGTGAATTAATAACAATAGATGAAAAGGAGTTAGGAAAATATATCGAATTTGTAGTGAAGGAAGTTGGAAAAGAACGTTAACAAATTGATCTTACTATTTATTGATATATTCAGCGTACTCTTCGTTCGGTGTCAGTCTAACTCATTCTCAGCTAGTGTTATTATGTCTGCAAAACCAGCTATTTCTGTTGGGATGTGTCTGCTTTCAGATTCTATCACTTGATCTATAGCTTTGTGATTCCGTTTGCGAGTATGAAGCTATTACTATGCCTTCCACCGGCTATTGACTTGAGATCACAACTTTATATAGATATGTACATTCTGACTTTAGCTTTTCCAAACATATTGGTAGATAACTGCCCCTCTTCAAAGTATTAATATTATACCTGATCATATGGCTAGGATTAAAGTCTAGCCGCCGTAAAGAATGGCATCTATCAAACCAGCTTCGTATCGTATCATTAGCCTCATCGCTGGAAAGTCTTATAATATTAATAAGATAAGGTGCCAAGATATGCCTCACCGCGAATTTCCTATAATCATCTACTGGAGTTTGTAATAGCTTCTCAATCCACCAGATTATCGTCGAATTAATCGTTTGGGAGCGGGCCATTTTGTTATTCCAGCGTCTGCGTTGATCTATCTTTTCGCATATTAGCCATCTTCTGAAATCGCGCAATAGATAGTTTATTGCGGGTCTTTGACCATCCCATCTTTGTAGACTCCTGACAACTTGTCCACATTTCGAATTAATTGTCCCTGGAATCCTAACTAGACACGAATTTATGGATGGATTATGTTGAGGATCTCCTTTCTTATTTGTTGGAAAATCTTCTGCAAATTGCAGTTTGCAATTCCTTGGGCCTCAAATTCATGTCAAATTTGATTCACAACCCTCTGGGCATACTGGGACATTAGTCTTATTATATTCACTAGAACAGGAGGTGAAACTAGACTGGATACTAATAATATAACAATAGGAATTGATGAGAAATCAGACTAAGAATATTGAAGTTAACTATGATACAGGCGTCATAATAACAAATCATTATTAATATCGATGCGTATTATAAAGAGGATCATGCAATTCAGTTTTATGAATTAAGTTAATTATACCATTTTCGTAAAGCTAACAGTAAATAATATACTAACGCTACCTCGACCTTCATTTCATCATTATGTTTTTCCTAATCCAAGTTAAGTTGTGGACTAACGCCGGATCCAGAACCCCGTATAGGTGCCCTACTATTTGTAAGGCATCCTACATGGGCTAAACAAAGTCTGGCACCAATCCTTATCCATGTATCCAATGTCGGTAATATTTGTAGAGTCTCATCATATCTTCAGTATCTGTTGGTGTTGGTATCATACTTTATCATAATCTGAAATATAAAAAATAGGATAGACAGAAAGTTAAAATTAAAAAAAGCTAGGGTTATGCTCATCAGAAATGGTGATGGAAATGGATAAAAATACGGATGGCTCTAGATATCTCTGATATGGAAGACGTTCAATATTACTAGGGAAGTTTTTACTTTACATAGCATACACAAAAAGTTATACACTATGCTAAGAATATTTGAAGAAGAGATTGAAACTAGCTAATGACCAAACAGGAAGGAGACAATAACAATAACAATATCGATTCTACTAGTCCTTCTATGCTTAAGGAACAACGACAGATAGTACTAAATTTGTACAATTCAGGTATTGAACCTGATGTTATAGCCTACCAATTAGATATTGGCCAAGAAGAAGTTAACAGAGTCATAAAAGAAGAAGAAGAAGAAAAGAAAGAATTGGAAATGAAACAGAAAATATTAGATGCTTCTCCTTCTATGGGCAGTTCGTTTTATCTAGATGCAGTAGTTAACATTGATTTGGCTATCAGAAATGCGCAAACCAGAATGTGGAAGGCATTAGGATCGGGCCCAGAGTTCAATATCTCTACCGAAGGAATAGAAAAAATATTAAATCAATTTTCTAAATTTAAGGTTACTTTTGTAATCCTACATATTGATATTGTTGGTTCTACTCAATTATCAATGACGCTGCCACTTGATAGGCTTACAACTATAATTCAAACATTTTGTCAAGAAATGTCTATTATGATAGAACTGTATGGTGGACATGTCTTAAAGTATATAGGCGATGCAGTTTTAGCATTTTTTGTGACAAATCTAGCTAAAAATGACTATAATAATAATAATGTCGAGGAAGAAGATGCTGACAATGACAGTATTTCTCAAAATCATAAAGAGAACAAACGATCAGAGTATTACTATTTACCATGCATAAATGCAATTAATTGCGCAAGATCTATGATCAAAGTAGTCAAGGAAGGTATTAATCCAATTCTCAATCAGTTTGACTACTCAGATATAGGTGTGCGTACTGGAATAGACATCGGAGAAGTTGCAATAATACAATATGGATGGGATATACATACAGTAGAGAATGGAGAAGGAAAAGGAAAGCAAATAATATTTAAAGAACCACTTTATGATATTTTAGGACATACAATTAATGTAGCAGTAAAAATGACAAGTCTGGCAAAACCTAATGGTTTTACCATAGGCCAAGCAGCATATGATATATTGGACGAAAAGCAAAAGTCGACTTTTGAAGAATTGGATGTCAGTCCTAATATTTGGAGTTATCTAAATGAAAAAACAGGGAGAATGTATCAGGTTTACAGTAGCACAGCATGATTCAAGAAGTAATAAGCTTTTAGTATGGTCTTAGATTGGGTGTACCATGACTTATGAATTCAGCTAAGATGTATGAGTACCTTTCTACTGGAAAGGAAAACGTCTTCTTTGATAGCGTCGCTGACAACGTACACTGGACGATAATGGGAACACACCTACTGGTTGGTGTCTATAACAGTAAAGCTGACTTTCTAAAGCATACATTTGAGCGCTTAGCCAGGATTCTAAAAGGAATGTCAGTAATACTGAAGGTAGATTGATTCAGTCTCATCATGAGTTGACATAAAGTATAACATGAATGTCCAATTAAAAAGTTATCTACGATATAACCTCACAATTCATTCTAGACGAATCAAAATATCGTAACTAGGATTAATATAAAGTAGACTTTACCAATAGCAAGGACAATGGCCCCAAATCATCCTGCCTTTTCTATTTAGTACTACCACTGGCTGTTTATTTTCTACTAATTAATTAATTAATTACTTAATTAATAACATTTTTCTCTTTAGTACCGTACTAGGTAAAGTTAGCCTAATGGGGTCAAAAGTGCCTAATCCTGTTGTTTTCTTTTTCAAGATATGCTTGTTTTAACTGGAGTTACCAATTCTGATATCAAAAGAAGACTGGACTAAAGAATCAAAGATTATTGTCTCATAATCATATAGAGGGTTATCTAATCCATTCTTACTTGGTAAACCAATTATATGACCAAAACTGTATTATCCATTGGTTTTAATGTCCTCTAATCTGTGCTGTTGCTGATCCCAAATCCAGAATGGTTTGGTCTGTGATCTATCAAAAGACTTGTTTGTTGTTGATTGGAGTAGCCGCTTACCCTCCGCTTTAGATGTTTGAATGTCATTGTTATTATCACGTTTCTCATTTACAGTAACTGCATCACCAACTTTATGTTTTTCTAATTCGGGTTATATAGAAGATGATTTGTCTGATACAAACTTTATGGCCTCATCTACCACAGCAACATTTGTGAATAAAAATCACTTCATGAGGCTAAGGGATCGTCTTTTTGGCTAGTCCGGGCGCGTTCCGAATCACCGGCATGGTGGTCTACGTCGTTAATCATGACATAATAAGTATCTAGCTGAACAACCCGTACAAACTTAAGACCTACCAATACGAGTAAATAATTATGGGAAAGCTTGAAGGAAAAGTTGCAGTCATCACAGGCGGAAGTAGCGGCATAGGCCTCGCGACTGCACAGCAGTTCATCTCAGAGGGCGCCTACGTTTTCATCGCCGGCCGCCGCCAAAATGAACTTGATACGGCAGTCAAGCAGATTGGCAAAAACAACAACGTCACCGGTGTTCAGGGCGACGTCTCAAATCTCGCAGATCTTGATCGGTTGTATGCCGCGGTGAAGCAGCAGAAGGGCAGCATCGATATACTGTTCGCCAACGCCGGCATCATCGAACTCGCACCTATAGGATCAATTACTGAATCCCATTTTGATAAAATATTCAACATCAATGTTAAAGGGCTTCTGTTTACGGTACAAAAAGCACTTACGCTGTTTCAGGATGGTGGTTCTATCATCTTAAGTGGTTCGATCGGAGGATCCAAAGGCTACGAGGGGTCGAGTGTTTACAGTTCAACAAAGGCTGCTATACGATCGTTCGCCCGCACCTGGACAGTCGAGCTAAAACAGCGCAAGATCCGAGTCAACGTCATCAGTCCCGGTCCAATAGACACACCTATGACCAGCAGCATGGTACAGAGTGAGGAACTAGGTGAACAATTAAAGACAAACCTCGTGAACGCTGTGCCGCTAGGGAGGATGGGCAATCCTGACGAAGTCGCAAAAGCCGTCTCGTTCCTTGCTTCTGATGATAGTAGTTATATTACAGGTATAGAACTGTTCGTTGATGGGGGTATGGCACAAATTTGAAATTTGAATGTGTAATCAATTCGTGAACGAATCAGACTTATCATAATTGTAGTAGATGGATATTATTGAATATTGTGCTTATTATTTATAGAAGAAGATTCTAACATAGAGAGAATAGGAGCAAAAAGTCAATTCACTAATATTTGGTTGTGACTACAATGTAGAACAGAGTTTGATAATGCCCCACAATGTCACACTATGATTTCGTAATACTTGTTAGTTGGAGGATTTACTATAAATTAGGAGTATCCATTTAGAGTCACATAGAGACTGCATAGATGATTGGATTACAGTCCATGTTAAAAAGGCTTTCTCGATTGAGAGATCAAATGTATAGGTTGGCGTCTGGCAAAGATGATAGTATTTGCATGTCTATCATGAGGCGCACCAAAGACCGTCCTATCGAACTCATAGCGAGCAATAAAAATAGGACTCGTGTATGTCTAATGCAGCTAGATTCAAGGATAGTTAGAATAACCTATGGTGCATGCTGTAATGCGGTCATCTGTCAATTCCGCCTGTGCGCCACCAAGTCTGCTTTCCCATTTTACCAGCATATATCTAGCACATTACGTCTACGGCATCATTGTATCTTTTGAAAATAAACCAAGGATTGTTATAGTGATCTTCCGAAATAGGAAAAGAAAATGAATGAATCCTAGTCAATATCGCTTTGATATAGAATAGGTCAAGATGATCCTAGAATAATTTTAGTCCTTTCATATTGGTATATGTATGGTGAACATCCAAACGCACTATTATCCAATACTATACAAAACTACTCCTTAGTAACTGATGCCAAGCCGAGTAGTAGATCAGCAAGAGATAATATCGCTCATACTACGTAAGCGCTTTTTCTACATGCATCTTTATACCTATAACAGTAACATTTCTACTTGACTATCAAAATAGGACGTTTAGTCTGAATTGCAACATGAGAAGCAGTAGATCCATGCAATCGTTGCTTTAGTCCTGATTTTTCTTCCTCCCCTCTGACAATTAAATCGACATTTTCACGTTCAGCATAATTTACTATAGCATCATCTACCTCAATTGAGCTGACAACCAAACCTGACCTTAAGCGAATTCCATTAGCATTACTTTTTTCTTTGATAGTGCTAAACCACTTTTCGGCGTTAGCCTTGACCTTTTGCAATATCGAGTCTTGTGTGGTTATTGTATCGAGATTTTCAATAAGTGAGTCAGTAGCGACAAGCGCATCTTCTGTTCGTACCGCATGGATGGCGATAAGCTCAGCGTTTAACCCTTTTGTTATTAACAATGCATAATCTGACGCTTTCATTGATGATTCAGAATCGTCCAACGGAACCAAGATTTTCGAAATTCTTGCATTTATTAAAGACAAATAATATCTCCTTGTACATCTTTAGGCTAGTTGTAGCCATTCTGGTTTGGAAGAACCACGTGGAACTAGTACCGTTCGAAATGAGCCAGGCGTTCGAGACATTACCACTTGTTCGGTAATCCCTTGATACAGACCCAAGGGTGTCTCAGCTGTAAATAGGTCTGGAGCAACATACGTGTGTTCATCCGACGAACCAGCCGTTGCATGCGCATATTTTTTGTCAAAGATGCCTAGTGAAAGCAACCACTGAGTTACTCCCGCGAGAGATACTACTACGCGATAGCTTCCGCCCTCAACTGCACGTCTGCGAAGCGCTGACATGATACCAACTGAGGTAAACCAACCCACGATGTAGTCACATACGATGCGGATTGGAGGCAGTCGTGGGTTGTCAGGCGTACCTTCTAATGCGAATACCCCCGTAACCGCTCCTGCAACCTCATCAAATCCCGTCCGATTCGACCATGGACCGATCTCGCCAAAGAGTACGACCTTCGCATGAATCAAGCCTGGATGCTTTGAGCATAACTCATCTGCTGTAAGTCCAAATCGCTCCTGGTATCCGGGGCGTCGATTCGAAAAGAATACGTCAGCACCATTCAGCAACTGATTGAATTTTTCTAGTCCTGCCTTTTCATGTAAATCAAGGATGCTTGACCTCATACCGACATGAGACGTCCAGTAAAATGGCTCTAATTCCCAGTCAAGTGGCTGCGAGATGTTTAGGACGAAATCATGGAGAATAGAGCCCCAAAGGATTTGATAAGAGAATATGAGACTCCTGGAGGAGGTAAAGTAAGAGAATATGGTCCATTTGTTTATGGATATTCAATGACAGTAGGCCCTGATGTTAAACCAAAGGTTAGAGAGTTTGGCAATGTAAAATCTTTGTTACGCAGTAGAGGCTTTTTTAGAATGGCACCAGAAATATCATCAGAACGAGAACCTTTAGCTGATGTGACAACAACAGATAAAGAAGTAAAAGTTGTTGTCGAAATGCCCGGAGTTACTAAATCCAATATCAAGATAAGTGCATATAATAATTCAGTTGAAGTACAAACTACCGAAAATGCAGAAAGAAAGTACCATGAAGTCATTGATTTACCTGAAGAAGCTGATATTGAAACAGCTAGATCTACCTACAATAATGGAAT
>JANWJI010000072.1 GCA_025449515.1 Nitrososphaeraceae archaeon
GCTAGAAAATTTCCTAACATGGTAAAAGAGATCTTCCTAAAGGCAACTCTGTATAACAAGTTCAATCGAATGACATAACCATCAGCATAAATGAATTAAATCCTAATGGATCATGCAACAGAGCATTGATCTCTGTATTATACGATTTGTATATTTTTGCTAGTTTATCTGAACTAAATGTTAATACACTTCCCGTATTAGTATGCACTTTGATAGCTCCGAATTTGTCGCACATTAATTTTGTAATAGTATTCCTATATAACTTCCAATCCGAAGTATGAAACGCGCCAGAATCATCGAACCGGCCATCTAATGTATTTGTTATCTTATCCCAGATTGTTGACACAGATAGTGTTGCAGACTGATAAGTAGATATTAGGTCCAGAATTATAGGAAGCAGTACTGATTCTTGACTTGTAGATTTTCTGTTATTCTTCGAGTCCAGGAATTTCTGTAATGTCTGTTCTATTTCCTGCTGAACATTGGTTCCATAGAATAGCTGAATATATGGTTTGCAGAGTTCCCTGTTTCGTCTTTTAACACCGATGTCTATGTCAGGTATGGCATCTTTATAATGGATTAGGCGATAGACCAACATTAGCTTTCTGAAATGCATCAAGTCGTCTAGTTCTCTTTTACGATATGGATCTCCTTGTGGATTCATGACTTCTTTAATATCACCTTGTGAATCGCCTGGATACGTAGTGTATTGGAAGGTTCGGTCCAAGACTCCTCTAGCTTTATGTTGATTAAGTGAGTTTTCGCCGATTATTATCTTCAAGCCGTATGTGAAGAAGAACTGTTGCTTCCATGTATTTGTATTCGTTTTAGGTACTTTCTTTGAATAGTCGTATCCTGTACTCAGAATAGACATCATGTCAGCAGATTCATCCATATTGCGAGATTCATCGCATACTAGGGTACATTGGCCTGGCTCGACTACTCCTAATATTCGAAAGATATTTGCTGCACTTGGATTTGTAGTATTAACGCATCTATAAGCCAATGCTTCAAACGTGGCACCAACAGTGCTCTTGCCACTATCATTATCTCCAACTACACTTTGATAATGAGTGGTACTAAACTTATCCTGAAAATAAGACCAGATTATATCTATGGTTATAAGATTTTGTTTATACTCATCTTGATCATTATATCGTTTAACCAAGGCCAATACTTTCTGATAGAGTGTTTTTATAGATTCTGCATTGTCTAGTTGAATATAGTCATCAAGTTCCTGTTTACTAAATTCATATGGTTGGTAAGGGTATTCTTCATGACTTGGAGGTACGAGGATACGAGTATGCTGCTCTATTCTATCGACGATCTTAATTTGTTTGTTCTCAATATCGTATTTTATAAACACCGGCGCGCCATCTAGTATTATGGCTTCATTAAGATCTTCCTTGCCCATATTGGAATATTTATAAGATGCAAGTTCGCGTTTTGATCTCTCATTTGCTCGTTCTCTGCCTAATTTACTGGTCTTTCCATTGCCCTTATCTAAACCGCCAGTTGTGCCTTCTAAACTCATGGTTCAAACCTCCATGGAACTTCGTACGGTAACCCCGCTATGTGGTAATATCTTTTATTAATACCTTCTAGGATAGTTTGTATCGCTTCTGTTACCAGTTCATCGAATCCTTTAGGATCAGAGTTTTTTAATCGCAGTAGTTCATGGTATAGTGCAAGTGAAATATCAGATGTGTTAATTATGAATACACCTTTTGATTTAGCACTAGCAATTTCGATAGCAGAAAAATCGTATAGGTTTATTCGGTAAAGGACTGATTTTGCTTGCTCGTGATATTTATCTATAATCTCAAATGTTTTCAAGTTCATTTTGACTGTCGATGAGAGTTGATATGTTAATTCGTCTTTGAGTGCAGATCGACTTAAATAGACAGGTCCTGATTTGCCCTGTGCCCTTGCCAAGATGGCTGTTCGGCTTGGCACCCTCCACTCTGAGGCAGAATAATCACCAGCGGAAGAGTTATCTGTATCTTCAGAGAATCTATTTTCAGTGCTCATTTTCTTCACTCTTGATTGAAGATGGTGCATGCAAAGCGGTGTTAGGCGCTGGTCCCCCGACCTGTCCTGACCCCTTTCCTAAGTCATATTGCCAAATGGGTTTAGTATAGCCTGTTATCGCCATACTAAGGTTCCACCTTTTCCACCAGTAGTTTTTTGCCAAAGATCTGACATTTTAGAAAATCTCCTTTTCCCACACCTAATTCCACTGCGAATTGCTTTGGAAAAACCAGTGTAAAACTTCGGTCCCCAGTTAGGGCCTGTACTTTCCTTATCTCTATAGATTCTGAGTTACTTACCATATTACATGACATACCTTACCATATTACATGACATACAATACTATGTCGTGCAATGATTAATAATTCCAATTTTTTCGAAAGCGTCATGCATGCTATATATTATGGAAAATTGTATGCTTCCTATGAGTCATAAAGGCATTGACTCGATCTTTGAGAAAGATCCTGAAGGAAAGTATTATATCAAGAAAGCTCGTCTATATCAGGACATTCTTATTTTTGGTTCTACTCTGGAAGAAAATAAGTCGTTTAAGTTGCGGGATCTTGCTAAATATCTACTTGAAAAAAATGAAGAAATTAGAAATCGTTATAGCGTGAGGAAACTCACAAAATCAAATAAAATAGAAAATATCCAGAGAAGAATTAAAAGATATATAGATAGTCTTGTCAATTTGCGCCTAATGAAAGAAACAGAGCAAGTTAAAGAGGAAAAAGGATCCGGCCTAATACCAACTTATAGTTATACTCCTAGTGGCTATTTCATTTCTCAGATTATACAATGTGTAATTCATGGAAAAGAGAACGCAGGAGAGCAATTGTATACCTTGTTTCATGATCGGTTTTTCAAAGCTGAAGACGACTCGCTGTCTTTTATAATCTTTAACTCCAAGTTCATAGAGACAATTCATGAAAAGAATTTATTTGGAGACTATGTCTCGACTTTTCAAAAAGCTCTCGATTCAAAGGAGATAACAGACATTGAATCTTTTGCTAGAGTGATTCAGAATTATATCTCTCCTGTATTTCAGCAAAGACTTTTTGTAGGGGTTTGGCAAGAGACGATATGGAAATTAGATCCACAAACAAGACAGTTGTATATGTATGAGCAGAAACTTGCCATTGACGTTAAAATGGGTTCTAAAGCTCTGAGCAAAGACTACGAGGTATTACGATTAGAACTTAGAGAAAATGTTGAAGAAATTGCCCTAGAAGGGAGATGCATCGCATGTCATGAACACTCCGCTTTCTATATGAAAATTATAGAATACACTAAAAGTCTTGCGAATGCAGGTAAGTCGCTGCTATTTACTAACTGTCCAAAGTGCCCTGCGCATGGACGAACTCTACGAGTACCAATCCTTAGGCAATGATTGTTCATTGTTGCAGTGCTAGTATTAATTCGCATTATTCAAGTATTGCTATTAATGTTAATCATCTGGTATTTCTAGTGATTGATGCATTCTCACTATTTAGATCTATCAAGCCGATTATGTTATTCACAATAGATGAACGGGATTTGTACTATCTGATCCTTGGCATGATTAATAGTGTTTAATGCAGTATGAATATAGATATTTATTGTGGGTAATATTTTTGAAATATTTACTTATTCAATAAGATTCTTTAATCCTGAACTAGAAATTCCCTTAACCTACTTCTCTGTGAGGTATCCTTTCACCCATCTCTCATCGCCTCCAATCAATCTCTCCTTTTTCCAAATCTGAACTTCGCGTTTAATTCTCTCGATTAGATATTGACATGCATCAAATGCATCATGTCTGTGAAATGAAGAAACCGCTACTACCACACTTACATCTCCAACTTTTAGATCACCTATTCTATGAAGAAGTTTACAATTAATATTCCATTTTTGTTTAGCATCATCTATGATAATTTGCATTCTCTCTTCTGCCATCCCAGTGTATGATTCATAATACATACCTACTACAGTATCTACTTCATTGAAATTGCGAACAGTTCCTATAAAGAGTACTGTTGCTCCTACACTATTGTCTTGGATGGACTTTAAGATCTCCTCTATAAAAATTTTTTTTTCTGTAATCTTTTGGACTTCAGGTAATTCGTGTTTTTCCTTAACATTATTGTCTTTAGTTTGAATCATAAAGTGGATCTAGCCCCCTGCAACTGGTGGCAGCAAAGCCACTTCGTCTTTATCATTCAAGAGAAGATCTTCGGAAATAATCTTACGATTTACTGAAATACTAATTGTCTTTCTAAGATTTTTAATGCCAGGATGTATTTCCAATATTCTACGTAAAAGAAGATCACTACTTGCTGGATTTGACAAGATAAACTCTTCCTCCCGTGTTCCTGCAACTTCCTTGGCATTGGCAAAATATAGAACTTTGACCTTGATGGAAGAAATCGACATTTCCATAATGATAGTAGAATTAATCGGATAAATTGTTTATGTCTGTTGCTTTTTTTAACAAACTTGTTAAGCCAGTCATATGTTCCATATGTAAATAAATTCTTCAAAGGATCGATTCTCAAATTCACTTTATTCAGGCTGTATTGTTAAGAGACAGCAAGTTTGCATGAAGAGAGAGAAATTTTGAAACTCGATTATTATTTTGGGATGATTATTTTCTTTTTGCTATTAGATCTGTTTACTCGAAATTCTGGTTCACACATACTCAACAGATTAATTTGTCTAATTTATTAGAGAAATCATGACATCACATCAAGATAAGAGAACAGATATGCAATTAGATGTCTCATCAGATTCCTGTATTTTCAATTAAAATTTGTTTGTGTATATTTGCTGTCTATGCAATACGAATTATGAATCGGAAATCCAACAGGAACAGTTACGAAGTCTTATACCTATGACTGAGCCTCGTGTAATTTGGTCCTCAATATTCAATCTTCAAAACTTGTCTAATCCAATATAACAATAATTTTTGAGCATCTCTTATATAATACACTTCATATTCTATTAGCTGAGCTTTGAATAATAAAGCAATAATAATAATTGCTATTTGGTGTGCGTGTTTATTATTAATAAATGGCATAAGAGTACAATTATTAGAATTTGGCACCTTTACCCTTAATTATGCACGCGCTCAACAACAAACGTTTACTGCAAAACTATCAGGACAAAACGAGATGCCCCCCATAAAAACAGGAGCGGAACGGCTAAATTTACTGTAAACTCTAATGATACTTTAAATTATGAGATGATTGTTAACAATATCGGTGCAGTAATAGGAGCGCGAATTAGTCTGAAAAATGGTTCTCTTCTCGCCGAAGTATTTAATCCATACGCAATCCACAATGGCAAATCCGGTATTCCAACAGGGCAAATTAATGGTGTACTATCCAGTGGAGTCATTACATTAGACGATCTGAGTGGTCCGGTAGCTGGCAAAAAGGTATCCGACCTGGTGAATTTGATGAAAGAAGGTAAAACAATTGTAGACGTCCGCACCCTGGATCATCAGAAGGGTCAAATAAGAGGACAGATATTGCCAATTACAGCTGGCCAGGCGAGTGTGAAACCTAATGGTAACGAACGGGAAGCTCCAACACCGTTATCGTCAACATCAAATCTGAATACATCAAGTACATCAGGCATCAAAAATGTAACATTATCAGGAAGGTCTCAGACATCCCAGCTACCACAATGTAATACAACCAAACCAACTATTCAGGGCCCAGAGTACAAGTCTGGATCACCACTCAAACAAGGACAGGGTTTCGCAAAAGGATTGTCAGGTGCGAGGTTGGAGTTAACTGGTAGAGTACTCTCTGCTATAGATTGTAAACCTGTCCTGGGAGCTGTATTGGATGTCTGGCAAGCTGATGCTAATGGAAAGTATGATAATAAAAGTTATAATCTCAGAGGCAAGATCGTGACTGACAAAGCTGGTAAATATGTTCTGGATACTATTTATCCTGGACGATTGCAGACTGGGAGTACAATTCTTCACCCTAGTCTGATTCATGTTATGGTCGGAATTTCGGGTCAGCCCATACTTACTACTCAGATATATTTTGAAAACCAATCAAGAGATGCTGCCATAAAAGATACATTAGTAACCAAAACAGTAGTTGATTCAAATGGGACTAAAATAGCGAATTTTGATTTTGTAGTAGAGGACTATAGAGAACCGCCAGCAAATACACTACACACTAATTCTACAGCCAGAATACCAGGATAGAAAACAAGTATGCAGTAAGAGTAGCTGTTTGCATAATAAAGTAGATTATAGTGATGTAATGACACTGAGAATACATTATCATGCAAAGCATGAAACCTCCATCGCAACTCCTGCCGGCGCTTAACTCGTATTCAATCTGGCTGCCTTAATATAACATCCTTGTAGTTATCGCTATTCCATTAATTACCTACCAATATAACTCGTTTTCAAATGGGTTTTGATTAATCAAAATGAGCAGCTGGCAGCGTGAGATAGGAATAGAAGTAGTAATAAAACGGTCTCGTGATCAGTGGCTAAAAAACTCGGCTATAGGATTGACATATTCGACTACGATAAGTTATATTACCTGACATTGGCATGACAGATTATTTCCCAATTGTGATACAACTAAAGACATACTCGCGGAGTCAGGTTCGAGATCCATGTAGTTCTAACGATTGCATTAGAAAAGAATGGGTATATAATTTGGTAGGCAATATCTTCTCGAGAGAATAAGTATATTGTTATTATATAAGTTACTTGAGAATAACTAATTACTTATCTACCTAATCATTTGACGTTCAAACAAGGTATGTTTTTAATGACATTCGACCGAGTATAGACAGCAAATAAGAGCAGCAGGAATATTAAGGATTATACTCTGATTATGGCTCAAGATTGTTAGTCTAACGAAACTAGCCTACTAAGATAATACTGATTTAGGATTTACAGTTACCAAGTTATCGAAAGATCAAATTATCTGCGGCTCTTACTGATTAGCTTAAATCTTTTCAGATGACTATAGATCGTATTGGTATAGGTGTTAGAGAAGACGGTAACGAGCGACGAAGACAGATAACTCTACATTCTTTTAGACGGTTTGTAAAGACAACGATCTCTGACCTAGGTTATGCAGACTATTCTGAGTATTTCATAGGACATTCAGGTTCTACCTATTGGCGCAAAAAGGACTCTGAGAAAGCCGAAATATTCCGCAAAATCGAGCCCTATCTAACCTTCCTAAATATCCATCAATTAGAAAGACAGGGCGCTGATATACAGACGAAAGTAGAAGAATTAGAAGAATTAAATCAGTCGCTAAGACAGCGTGATAAAGTAAAGGATGATGCTATATCTCAACTATCAGATCAGCTTGTGTACTTATCAGCTAGATTACAGGAGATCGAGAGAAGACAGGTTGTAGGCGCGCGCTGAAGTTACATTATGAACAGAAAATAACAGAAAATAACAAACCTAAAAATGCGCGCAGTCTAGTTCAGCAGAAATATCGCTAGGGACTTACACGCAGTATGGTATACACAGTATGGTATATGCTATACCTAGAACGCAGCATTTTTGATAATATTTATAATCTGGCATCACTCCTATCTTATTATAACGTTATTTCCGGGATATTATGCTGGACGTGTTAAAAAATCCGATGTTGTCCCGATGTGTTAAACTTATTGCATGTTAACGGAATTAGTATGTTAATTCGCGTCAACTAGTTGTTACTATCTATAGACACCAACTTGCAAGGTCAATACTGAATTCCAAGCCTAGAATTTAACTCCATTAATCAAATCCCTTGATGCTTCTATGTTGTCAACCTGTCGGTAAATGATAAAACTTTGCGCTCACTGTCAGGTACAATTTTGATATATCTATGTTGACATTTAACCAGAATTAAGAACGATCTGACATATCTGACATATCTGACACTAAATCTGGATAGGATCCACTTTGTGTGGCTAAGAGAGAAGTTATGATCGGAGAAATTTAGATAGACTTGTCGAAATTGAATTATTGCAAATAGTCGGAGAAGAAAAGATTCAGACAGGGACCGGCACTACACCTATTTACAAACATACAATATTTGGACTCCTTATAGCATGGATCATCGAATTACAAAATATTTATGATACAGAGATACGTGATCTAGAGGAGGATAAGAGAAGAAGAAAAATTGCTTCCGATGAGATATATGATACACTTCAAGGTATTTTAAAAAAAAGGAAAGAGATATGCCACATCAACTTTTGTATTGTATTCTAAATTCTTTGAAATCTGTAAGGATCAAGGACTATTTGGCAACCTTATCCAGTTAATGAATCAAATACTTCTCTCAGAAGATGACATAATTACAATGGAGAATTTCATACATAGACTAATGGAATTTGATTTTAAGAATTCTGAAAAATGGTAAGCTACTATTTCGACTTTTGTTATGGAAGAACTCACTGAACGCCCTTGACGAACGTACAAGAAATGTATTTTTGCATAACGTCAAGTTGGATATAGAAAGAAAAGTAGTAGAAGATCTGAAAAATGTTGTAGGTTATGAAAGGCTAAGATTAAGAGCTCTCCAGCGTCCAGAGATGCTTGTTGTTTTTGAAAGCAAATGCATAAAATGACCATATTATATCCCAGCAGCAATGGAAGTTCCTGTTTACAAGAAAAGGATGATACTAGCAAATATTGATTCCTCGAAATTATCTGGTCTATCTCTACAAGCTTATAAACGAGAAATAAGCGATATCTGTTTTGAATTGCATCCATCGATATTAAATGAAAAATGTCCAAGCTGTAAGGCAGATAATTCTCTGAAGATACCATTCTTTATCAACTAAAATTCGTATAAACTAAAGTCCTTAAAATGATTTGCCGAAGACAACAGTTTTAAGAAACATTATCGTAATAAATAATTGAAATGGGTTGTGAATTGTGATTTTGATTTTTAGTGTTTAATGCATCATGAATCTCCAGATTTGACTTTGACGATGTACAGACAAGAATTCGATTCAATAACTTATTTTTTGAGACACTAAGTGAATTAGATCTTGAAACACAAGAGCTAATATTGTATGCTCTTAAGTTAGATATTGAAAGAAGAATAAAAGTTGTTTTGCATGACTTTGAAAAGTTTGAGCACGATTTAGTATGAGGACAGACTATGACAAAGTTGCCCTTGAATGCTTCTGTAGCAATTGTGACCGGTTAATCTATACTGGACTAGATCTGCGCGGCTATAGAAGAAGTGTGGTCAATTCATACTCCGAACAAGTTAGGGCTATCTCAGGAAAATGTCCAGAATGTAAGACAGATTCATTCATTATTCCTATAGTCTATTCCAAATCGTCAGTTGGGCGCGTTACCTAGCCATACAGGGTATTCAGAGTTTGTCATTTAAATTGACTTTCATTTTTGGTGTTTAAATGCATTCTCAATATAATTTATAATAGATGAAAGGGAATTTGTGCCAACCCCGACAATTGAATTCTTAGTGTTTAATGCAGTATGAATTTGAAGGTACATAAAGATCTTCAAAAAGCTTTGGATTAATTATTTTTGCCAGTATTTCTAAACCAACGATTGTCCTAGGTCCTGGCTTGCTAAAATATGCATTGGCATTAACCACATAGACTTCATTATTCTGAACTGCTTGTAGTGATTTCCAGCCATAATTCTTATCTAATATTATTGCTTCTCTCAAGGTTCTATTCAAATCAAATCCACAAGGCATAAGGACTATTTTATCAGGATCAAATAATTTGATTTCATCCATAAACATGCGACGTGATGGTTTTCCTCTAGAGCTTATACCGTTTATCCCTCCTGCAATAGTTACCATTTGAGGAATCCAATGACCTGCGGTATAAAATGGATCGATCCATTCAATGCATACCACTTTAGTCTTTGACGGATTTTTTACTATATTATTCACTTGATTAGAGACTCTTTCGACTATATAATCGATCCTTTTTTGCAAAGATGCTACCACTTTATGTCCTTCTTGGACCTTATTTACTTTTTCTGCAATGTTTATTATGCTTTGTAAAATATCGTCAAGATCGTGTGGATCGAGAACTAGAACGTCTGGTTTATATCCTAATATGGTGACAGCACGATCTATTTCTTTAGCAGATGGCGCGCAAACATCACAAATACCTTGAGCAATAATGATATCGGGCCTTGATTTTTTTAGCTTTTCGTCATCTATTACATAAATATCTTGACCTGTTTTCATCATTTCTACTATTTTTTTATCTATATCAATGCTTTGTAGGATCACAGTATTAAAGGAAGAATTGATTAACTTGGGTTTTGTTTTGGCATCTTCAGGATAATTACATTCATGTGTTACACCTACTATTTGATCTGCTAATTCAAGCTCATATAAGATCTCAGTGGAACTGGGCAGAAAGGAAGCCACTCTTCTCTTTTGCAATCCGTCATCCCTCTCTTGCAAATATTCGTTCAATACTTAAAGACCTGTTAAGCATAGGTAATGGTGGTTATTATAAGCTCATCTAGCCTAATGTAGAATTTTCCATCTATAGCAATCATCATACTGAACTTACGCATTACTCATCTTATCAATCTACTTCACTCTTCTAGCCTGGGAAAATTGTTAATTCCTTTATAACAGTTATTTAAAGAGCTTTACTATTTTAATACCTGTATTAATTAATACGAGGAATATCACCCAAGCTGTTAATTCTGCTATTGTTAGAGCCTGATACGGTTGAAAATTTAATTCTAATAATGAATAATGGATGTAAAGCTTTGTTACTATGAAAACGACTTCAGAGATACTAAATGCCCCAAATAATTTAATTACATCCTCCTTTATATTCTTAGAATTCTTCTTTTTTGTTACTGGGTCAATATATCTAGATTTATTGTCCTTGTAAAAAAGAAATGCAAAGAGCGGAATGTAAACACAATATCCGACTGTTAGTGTAATAACCGCGTTTGAGATATTATTGCTATCTAATGTTGTATAAATTTGAGTAGTTATTGCTCCAACAAGAAATGATACACTTCCTGATAGGAGTAAGTTTTTATTAAAAAGTATGATCTTTTTATATTTCACAAACATATCGGATTTCAATTTGGAATATGTATTACACCACTCGTCTTTTCAGTAGTATATGTTTAATGCTTAGTGGTTTTCAAAACGATCCTGCTTGTTGCTATGTCATATGCATATTATACGAATTATGGCAAAGAGACCCCAGAAGCTTTTAGTTGGTTCATTACATAGTTGACCTGATTAGGCGTTATCCTATGGATAGTTGAATTTTTCGTATAGGATAACATTGCGTTAATAAGCGAAGATATCATCTCTGAATCATAAAATGTACTAGACTCCGAAAGTAATTCCGCAATTTTTCCAACATCCATACTATTGGTTATTTTTCCACTAGTAATTAATCCTCCAAACTTCTGAACAGATTCATATACTCCAATATTATATGCAATAAAAGCGACTTTTTCAGGAGGCATAATATCTATGGATTCCATTTTCTTTAATGGATAATAATAATTCATAGATAATAAACAGTGTCTTTCTTTCGCTTTCTCTTTCACTTGCAACTTTTTAAAGCTACTGGGGGAATATGTATCAGTATAAGTTCATTCCTCATATTCGATATTCGATATTCGATATTCGATATTCGATATTCGAAAATCTAGAGACCTACTGTATCGGATTTACAGGTTGTAGAGTGGCATTCAGATTCATGTAGTTTCCATCCCTATAAACAATAAAAGAAATTCTTTCTCTTACTCTTTTATGTTCTTGAATGTATGAAAGAAAACCTTCAATATCAGGAATTTTATGTCCATCTAAAGAGGTTATTATATCACCGAGCTGTATTTGACCATATTTGTCTGTAATTGCAGCATTTATATCGGCTCTATCAGCCGTTCCTCCTCGCAATATCGAATTTACTACTACCCCCTTCAAGTTATCTGGAATATTTTGAAAACGTTTTGCTAAATCTACAGTAAGAGTAGATCCTGTGATTCCGACGTCTGGGTGAATGTATGTTCCATTCTGAATAAGTGAAGGTACAATTTTCCTTATTGCATTAGATGGTATAGCTACACTCAGACCAGAAAACTGCCCTAAAGGAGCCGTGGTGGGATTTAGTCTACCATAAATTAATCCTACTACTTCACCATTTATATCAATCAAAGGACTTCCGGAATTACCAGGATTAACGGCAACATCAGTTTCAATCGTATCTGGAACTAAATATCCAAGCGAAGAAAAAGATAAAAGGAAATCGGTTTGACTCACTATTCCTGATGTCATAGCTATTTTCGATGCAAATGGATAACCAATGGTTGTAACGTAGTCTCCTATTTTCACTGCGGAGGAGTTTGCCAAGATTACTGGCACAAGTAACTCATTAGCTCTTTTAATACCATAACTCCCAAATAGATCAACAACACGGAGTACAGCTATGTCTGTATAAGGATCCCTTCCTATAACAGTGGCATTATGCGTATCGCCATTCTTAAAGATAACGGTTACCTCGTTTGCCCCACCTAAAACGTGATTAGCGGTAACTATATGACCCAAAGTATCATAGACAAATCCTGCGGCTATTTCGGTTGTTGTGTTTTGAGATGGAAGGTTAGTCGCGATGGATGGATTTATACTTACAACCTGAACGACAGATCTGCTCAATTGGCTAAATAGAGGATATAGAGAAGTATCATTTCTGTTTGTAATGATATTGGATATTGATGTCCCAGAAAGGTCAGCAAATGTTGGTAAATACGTAGAGCAAAATGTTGACATAATAACGCTCATTTCAATCATAAAAATCACAATTACTACAAATTTCATTCTTTATATGACAGATTAGATATTACACATATTAATAAAAATTATATGGATGCAAACTTATCCACACAGACCAATAGAAATTGAGTCCCACCTCAGTTCTAGGCCAAGTTTATGTCGAACTGCCTAGTTGGTTGAATTCCTACTACTACTGTATCAGGTCATGCTAATACTGGCTATTATTTATGCTCGAGTTAAAAAAAGTCGTCCATTATATAAATTAAAAATTAAATCGAATTGGACTTTCGTATTAGCTTAACTGCTTTAGTAGCGTTCCACATTGTCGATTGGTTTGAAATATTTTTCTTAAAAAGCAACCAATATAGACAGGAAAGTGACTGTGGCTAGTACCATATATACCAAGAAATCAATTCTGGACAAACTGTAGATTTTATCTCTTTAATAATATGGGATTGTTTAGGATTTTGAAAAAGATGGAATAAAGATTAAAAGATAATGTCGGATATGCTAGATATGCTAGTACGTACTAGATAACTCCGTTATTTCCTTATGCTTAAATATTCAAAATAACAACAACTAATAATAAGATTAAAAAGATTTTGAATTTTGATGCATAATCAGGAATGTCTCTCCAGATTTTGACTCTATTTTTCTTGACGAAGGATTAGAGGCACATGATAGAATTACTACAAAATCTTTTACAAATGTATGCATATAATCACTATTCTCAAAAATATTGTAGTGTAATCTACATCTAACCGATAGGCCATCTTAGTAGTAGATGTATTATATCAATATGATTCAGGGGTCAACAACTACAAACACAATTTAATTTAAATATCAAAAAAATAAAACAAGTTGTTATGAAATTGATAGCAACTACGATAGCTGTAACTACACTTTCGTTAGCTATTTTGTTAGTTATAGTAGGAATAGATGGAAAGTCAGGATCGCTTATTTTCCAATCAGCTAATGCACAGGTTTCAGTATTCCCTGGGACGCAGCCAGAAAAGCCTTCCACTGGAACGACAGGTGGAACGACAGGTGGAACGACAGGTGGAACGACAGGTGGAACGACAGGCGGAACGACAGGTGGAACGACAGGCGGAACGGGAGCTCCGGGATTTAATGCCAAGACCATTTCTGAGACGAATAGCATAAAGACTGATGCTGACGTTAAAAATTTAGTTATATTGGTTCCGAATAAGAAACTTGTAGATCAGCCTTTTCTTCCTCTTGACACAACTATAGTTCAAGGTACAAATGTTATCTGGGTTAATGGAGATCCAGCAGGAAATCACGGTGTGACAGTTAAGAGCAATACTGGCCAATCTGTGTTTTCTAATCAGACAATCCCATACAAAAATGGGACACAGTTTACCTTTGATACGATAGGGACGTACACATTTTCAGACCCCATTTCGCCCTCTTCAACTCCGGGAACAATTAATGTCGTGAGCCCACAAAATGCTCCCGATAATGGATCAACCAATTCAACAATGCCAACCGCAGGATTGTTTGTAGTTCCAGCAGGAGACCAGGCCTATTTTGATAAGCATTTCAGCACGTTGGGATATCATGCAGCTGATAGCAATATAATAAAACAGACTGGTACAAGTCATGGAAATGATATAGATCTTTATGTCTATATACAAAAATCAGGCAAATATGATACAATATTACATAGAACTGCCGTAAAGTTAGGTTTCTTGCAATCTAAGGTAGGTTAAGTTTGTAGGATCTTTATCTTTTATTATTTTTTTATCTATTTATCTAGTATTCTTACTATGATTTGATAAATTCAAGACAATTAAGACTAGAGGATACTATACGGAGTCTAAACATTTACTACAAAAATGTGATCTGCTACGGTATGTCTTTACAATATCGAGGTGATTTAATACTCAAGATTTTTTGCGTAGACTCGCTTTTTATTAATCAAATTTATGACCGTGGTAAAAACGATCAAAATTACATCCTTATATTTTTTTATTCGGACTTGACGGTGTGACCCAGAAAGGCCAGAGGAAATCTATCAATTATCACCAATCGATCGACGTATTACTGTAACGACTTGTAGAAATCTTTTATATAATGAATCTCAATAAATCCACATAAATGTCTTCTGCATCTACTAGTAGTGGCAATAGAACTTCAGAACTTCAAGAAATGAGATTGGTTTTTAGGGGACTCCAAACCCTTTATCAAACTTACCTCCCTAAAGTCGATCCGATACTGATTCATGATTTGCTCGTGCGAGAACACGAGAAATCCGAACGTGCACCGTTTTATATGGTTGAGATATTTACAAGACCTGAAACAGATTCTGAGGTCATGAAGGACAGAATATTTGAAAGAACGGGAATGGTTCCCGCTATTTATGATAAAGGTACTCATTATGTAACAAATCAGAGACTAACCTTGGAGGCCCTTAAGGAAATATGTAATTCTGACGATGTGATAGAGGTCACCGGAGATTATACTGGTACTCTCACAGGTAGAGGAGCTTCACACGAACACAAACATAAAGAGGAGGGATAAATTTCCTATCTTTCCTCTAAAAATACATTTTAACTTCCTTTAATTTACTCTCAAATTGATCTCTAGAAAACATTTTTTATGCCTCAACAAATAGGGTTTTATATCTCAATAAAAAGGACCACAACATCTAGGGAAAGAACTCCAAAAAAAAACATTTTCATAAGACATAAAAACACATCTACTCAAAATGTATACAACATGAAAGAAATACAACTAGTTCTGATAGGATTAATAGCAATGACTCTATCGATGATATTTTTCTATCTCACAGATCTGGTACCTCAACGAATAGAGAACAGAGAGATGAATATTATTATCTCATTAGGAATTGGTTTGTTGATATTAGTGGTAGACAAAAGACAAGATCGCAATCTTCACGAAATAATCCATACACAACACAAAATGATTAATGAAATGCACAAAATGATAAAGGAAGAGATGAGTTTTATTAGGGAGATGCAGAAAAAGAAGGGTCTGTAAGTGTTACTAACCATAACATGAAAAGATCGTAAGATATCACCTTTTGTTTGGAAAGTCACATATACAATAAATTACCGTGAAAATACAGGTTTATCTTTTTCAGCCAAGTTCCAAAAATGAATTATCTTACCAAAATATTTATGAAAATATCATGATGGGAGATGCTTAAGTAGAATCTATATTTGGTGAGAAAGAACGCATAAAAAGAGACAATGTAGGCAGTATCAGAATCAGCTACCGTTTATGATCTGCAATTTTGTCACGATCAAGATCATCCAGTTTCAATTGATGGTCGCTTGTAAAAGATGTCATCATGATATCAGATAGGATTTTAATGAATCGAACAATTTTCAGACAGTGACATTCAAAATCTCTCCTAAAAAGAAGATCATTTATGAGAGATTCGATATATAATGTATCAATCGATATTCCGAAAATTGTGATTTATCCTTAAATTCTTAACTTCTATTATATATTGGTTATTTCAACATTCTACTTTCTAGACGAAATTAAGGGGCCACTAGAACTCTCATCCACCATGATTAGTGATAATTGAAACATACCATTTATGGTTCTCAC
>JANWJI010000073.1 GCA_025449515.1 Nitrososphaeraceae archaeon
AGAAGTTAGTAGATAATGCTTCTGAAAATAATAACCTGAAGGGTATATTAGCAGACGGTATGTACGATAGCAATAACAATTTTAGATACCTATCAAAGAACCACATTAAACCTGGTATAAAGACAAGAAGTAATTAATTCCAAGGTCAAGTCAACAACTAACTGTCATGCTAGGAATATGTCTGTAGTAAAACAACAAGCAAACCTCAAAAGATGGAAGCGAAGCGTGAGCTATGGACATAGATGGATGGCAGAGACTGCCTTTTCATCTATTAAAAGAATGTTCGGAGAACATCTAACAGCTAGAAAATTTTCTAACATGGTAAAGGAGATCTTCCTAAAGGCAACTCTATACAACATGTTCAATCGAATGACATAATCATAATCATCTGCATAAATGAATTAAATCCTAATTGATCATGCAACAGAGCAGCACATACGTTAAAAATGAATCCATGTCATTTCATATTGTATAGAATAAGTTATATCGTTTTTTTATCTATAATAAATAAGTGGAACCCAATGATGTTGACTTCAGTGTCAGAGATTTAATACCACTCTGTCATTGATTTTTCCAGCTTTCAGATACATGAGAGCATCATCATCATTCGTCTCGTCAATCTTACCATTTTTATAACAATCAACTTAATCGATGCTCTTTTTTGTAAGCGCTACTAAATCAAGATCTGCAAGTCTGCCAATATAAGAATAATTACATGATGCGAACATAATTGAGTCGAATAATAGAATGGCGCGTGCCCAAACGGTCAATTCGACGAAAACCTGGTGGATTGAGAGGCTATTGCAGACTCCAATAGATGATCACAGAAAATTTGTGGTGTGGCGCATCCTGGTTCCTTACCTTATTAATATTAGAAAATGTCCTGCTGATGAGGCTTGCAATATTATGAGGGATTGGCTTGATAGATGCAGTACTCGAAGGAAATTAGACTTTAATCCTAATTATACAATAAAATATAATATAAATTCTGCAAATAGGAATGGTTATTTACCAATAAGCTTGGAGAAATTAGGGATAGAGAACAAGTATCTGTCTAATCTATTGTCGTGGATCGATAATTATCTGTCATTTCATTGTAAGCATCACCACACTTCTAACGAAAGTAAGGGGACCTGATAGAACAAAGAAGTTGTAAACATCTAATGGCCGTAATTCAACCTCCGATACCACCGAAAACCTGCAGTATCACTTTTACATCCAATATTTACTCTTTCTAGGATAGATCCGGTCGTAAACAAAACCGGCGTAATTCTGCTAGTTACATAATTATAATCCCTTTACTTGTATATCATGATTACCGGGCCGAATAGTGAAGTCTATATGCACAGTCTGTGGATTCATAACTTTTATTGATACATCCTTATTGTTCATCTTCCCATCCATTAGGACAGATATATCTTGAGCTCCAACTGTTTTAACTATCTTTAGACTCATTGGTCCGCCAGTAGGGCTGTAGTGTTTTACTCCGAATACTAAACTGTCGGTTGCACTAACATACTTAAAATTGCTAACACTAACAATCCCATTTAAATCATATGCAATAGTCCTACCTTTACCTACATCTAAGGTGTTCATATGATTAGGATGAAGGTCAATCTCAGCACAGCTGTAATAAAGGATTTTTGGACCTTCTGAAGGATCAGGATTAGCAGTAAATGCCACCTCTTCACCAGGCTTTATGACAGGTATTGTATTACTTTTAACAGAATCTATCTGTCTAGTCTTATTATCATGAGCAGATGCAAAGACACTTACATTTTGAACATCGACTGATCCGATGTTCTTTACTGTCCCAACAAGAGACCTATCTTTACCGACTGGTGTATTGGTATAGTTCAACCTTAATGATTTAAAAAATGGTGTTGGTATCTCTTTTATACTAGAGATATATGCCTTACCTGGGATAGTCGATTGGTTCTGATCACCAACTACAAATTTGAATGGAGCACCAGTTAGAGGATAAATGATTTTGCCGTAGGTTGGTTGTACCATAGTTGTTATAAGCCCACTATTTTTATCTTTTGTCTTTAGGCCCATGTTGACTTGAACTGGAATATGACCCATATTGTCAACTACCCCTACAATATTGAGTCCCCCACTAGAATCTACGAAAGACCCTTGTTTAGTCAATATAAGCGAGTTAATATTATTACTATCAGCAGATACACTGGGTGTAATTATTAATGATGTAAGAAACAAGGAGAGCATACAGAATGTAATAGCAAGAACTATTACTGTTGAAAATGTATTCGCCTGTTTGTCTCTGGCTGTTTTGTTTCGTATGTTAGTACAAGGATAAGCAGATAGTGAAAATGCCTCTATTCTCAGAGTCCTCAAGATCGTTACAAATTCTATGCCCATACTTTCCATATCCTTTTTTCATGGATATTAACCATCTTCAGTACAATCTGTGATTAATCATATGATCTCTTTACTATGTTACAAGCCAGTAAGAACATATTGTGACTATATATTATCTATATTATTTGAAGTTCAAGACAGAATAGTTATCAACGCATTCTATTAATCATAAACTGTCCTTATTAAACATGATACATGGGTCTTTGCTCATTGACATAAATTTGTCAGATTAATCACCCATGCTATTTGTCTAGACACTTTTGTAGTTAAACCAAATTACGTTAGAAATTATTGTTACTGGATAAGTCCTATTTAGTGAGTCAAGATAAAACCTGGACTACTCTCTATGAAATCACAATACTTTCCCATAATCTCTCTATTGTGCGTATCTACAAATAAACTAAACCAATTCATGACGTGTGACGTGCTTTAGCTTACAATCGTTATCTCTTTGTCTTATTACTCCCTCCGTCATGCTCTGTTGCCTGGTTTATAATCCTCGCCCCTGTACTTCAGCAAGCGCTGCATCATGCAGTCTACTTGTCACTGTTATGATAGCCTCAAAGATTTCTTCTTTTGAATTACATCGGTCGAATATGTTTCCTATCAGACTAGGTACTTCTGTATCTATGTACATGTCAATCTCTTCACTTATCATGTCTTTTTACTCACCAAAAATCCCCATTTGATACCGACTCTGCTCTAGGGACTGATTTAGTATGGAGTTTGCCTGCAAGCATAGTTATAGCTATAAACAATTCCTGCCGTAATTCTAATTTAGATATGAATTCCTGAAATATTATCTCTATTTGCTCATCCATAAAGTGTTTAAGGTCACTACCTATCATAGCGTTTTATTCAACCTTTGGAATATCGTCGCTTATTTTAAAGGGTAACGAGCAGAATAACCACATTTGTTGAGAACAGAGTAACATAATCTCGCTTCGGCAGCTGAAATATTATCATCTACAGCACACACATTAATCCCTTAAATAATGGAGAATCCACACTACAAGTCTTTATACTTCCGAGACAAGAGATCAAAGATTAACATACAATTCTGAACTTAAGGATCATTCCAAAGACTTTGAACAAAAGATCTGGAAGGTGACAGACACGTCACTGGAATTCTGTATACCTTCCTATATCAAAGGTTTCATCAAGTGAGTAGATGAATCTGTCAGTTTGTATTTTATCTAATAATAGTTCTCCTTCTTTCCTCTTCATCAATATCTGTCAAAATACTATGTAATGTCTCAAGTTCCATAATAATATGTTCCACATATCTTTGATTTAATAAATCAGGCTTTACTTCTTTCTTCTTTTCATCTATTCTTTTTTGTAAAATTTGCTTGATTTCTTTAGAGGTATACAATAGTCATTATTAGGTATGATTGGAAAGTAATAACTGCTGATACACCATTTATAGAGGGAGGGTGAGAATCGTGACTAAATGAACGTCTTCCTTTTCCACATATACGCCTACGATCTATTTCGCACACACTATATCTTCAAATAACTTTCCTGTTCTTGATCTGATAGAGAGTGATTTGGCTACCGCAAACGAAATCAAAGCCAGATTAGAGAGAAATTGGATTAAATTCCTTAATGATAATTCTGCAAAGTTCTCGGTAAGGACGCTTTCTGGTGCTACACCACCGTCAGTATTTGTTGGACGCTACGGTTACCCCAAGGTAAAAGCTGGACCAATGATGCCACCTCTCCACGGAGACACAACTATCCTCGATAAACCAGAGATGTGGTCTGGCAGAAGTTTAGAGGAGATTGTGAATTACCGATTGTCTCTTGTGCGAGGAGTTTCAAAAGTCAATGTTCATAATGTAAGTGAAAAATACGTGGAATCTTTGCAGGAAGTTGCTATGACAAACAAATCAGTTGAAAGTGAAGCAACATTTGAAAAGGTACCGATTACAGACTTTGAGCAGGAAAAAGATTCGGGTTTAGATACTGACTCGGCGCCTTTTGGTCCTGTTGCACCCTTGAAGAGTTTTAAAACTTCATCCTCAATTTCAGTCGATCAAAGAATAGAAGATGTTTATTATGATAAAGATTTATCGGCAGCTCAAGCAATAGTCAATCTATATCAAGACGGCGTCGAAGTCAGCACTATCCACAGAGTCCTAAGTATTGGTATGTTAGGACTTCAAAAAAATCGTAGGTTGGTACCCACAAGATGGAGTATTTCTGCTACTGATGATGTCATATCAGCCAATTTAATAAAAAAGATTGAAACCTTTTCCACGTTCGATCTCTTCAAGGTCTACAAGTATGCACATTTGGGTAACTATTACTCCATAATATTGATTCCAGATGAAATTTGGAGTTTTGAAATGCAGGAGGCATGGTATGATAATAGTAGTGGAAATATGCAAGTTGGAGTAGATTTCGAAAATGCAAATGGCCTTGATCATTATCCTTCTATAGCAGGAGCATATTTTGCTGCTAGACTAAGTGTAGCTGAATATCTTTTCAAAGTGAGACGAAAGGCTGCGGCATTGATTCTAAGAGAAATTCACCCAGAGTATGTTATGCCTGTAGGGGTCTGGCAGGTTAGGGAAGGCATCAGACAGGCGTTTGAAGGAGAGGCCAAACAAATTGAGAATTTTGAAGAAGCCTTATCCTTTGCATGCATTAATCTATCTTTATCTAAGAATGAATGGAAAAGAAAAAGTGAGATGTACAGGAGTAAAAGAGAACAGTTGAGAATAACAGACTTTTTTAGGAATAATAATGATATACAGATGGCCAGAGATACATCATAGATAACTCATTATACGCCAGTGCTTTATCAGATTCGTAGATAGAAAAATTAACAATTATCTGAACCAGAATAAGAAAATGATCGAAACCGAGTTAGGCAGAACATAGTATGTTATCAGAATTAAGGATTTATGATATAGACTTTTAATTAGATCAACGTTACCAAAACTATGTCTAATAATAAACTAAAACAATTAGTTGACAATAGTAGGATCTCGCTTTTAATGCTAGATAAACCAGAATAATCATCATGATCCGTTATGTTCTAAAAGTTAACTTTCTATTTATACACCATTTTCACGAATAGTTCTCCGGTAAGGTTTCAATTTCTGCGATCAAATCCCAGACAGAAGTATACCTTTTCTCCGGTTCAATTTCGATCATTTTCATGATTGATCGATCC
>JANWJI010000074.1 GCA_025449515.1 Nitrososphaeraceae archaeon
ACATGATAACCGATCATTCCTGTATTCATTTAATAATTAACTATGGAATAAGATTGAGTACTTAATAAACTCGAAATGCTTGTGCTTATTTCGTATTATTATTATTATGACTATTCCAATTACTTTTACATTATACTTTGAAATAGACATTCAACTGAGGCGGGTCTGGCCTGTTGACTGTATCGTCTACGTGCAATTCTGGATTTTATATTTCAGAAGTAGTTTTGTCTAATGTCTCACGTCTATAAAATCAATTAATTAATTAATTAATTAGTTAATTAGTTAAATTGCTAACCTGACTCAAGCGATACGTGTTCAAGACGACGTCGTTCAATAATGGAATATGCAGAGAGATGATCTTGTTATGAATGTGGACGTTCAATCGACGAATCTCAGCATGCCATTTTTGCTGATGGAAAGATATTTCATAAAATCATGTACAGTCACGTTGCAATGTCATGAATGTAATAAAGTAGTTGACTACCGTAAGGCGACAGTAGTCGAAACAGAATAATTAGTTGTATTTGATATAGTACACTTAAATAGCAACAATAGTGGTCATTTGCACATGGACATTGTGCTCTATCCCTCCCCCTCCATGATACGTATCATATTTTATAAAAGTCACAATATCGTAAACTGGCTATGAGGAAGAAGAAGACATCACTCCAAATGGAATCTGATCAATTGCAGGTACAAGAACCCGAAGGGATTAATACTAATAGAAAACAAGATGAGATAGACCATGAAACCGAATGTCCTCGCTGCCATGATATAATGATACTTTCATCTGAATTTGACAGACTTGGCTATTTTTGCGAAGAATGTAGTTTCTTGCTATATCTGGCGTAAGTGGGCAGAACTATACCTTTGTTTAGACTAGCACATACAAGCGAAGATAAGGAATAAAAAATAGTTTCGATCCTTGTACATAAATCAGAAGTAAGGATTTTAATATGATAGTTGCTTCTGGACATCACCATAATTTGGCAAACAAATTTGTCCTAGATCGATTTAACGCTGTTAATCTCATCTTGACAATTTATCAATGCACAAATCCCGATCATTAGACAACAACCAATTAGCTTATGTCAACCCTAGCGTAGACCATGGCAGCTGGAGATAACGCCATCGATTAACAAGATATTATCACAAAGCTATAATCAACTGCTTTCTTGGCTTTTCTCTTCGCTTTAAAACATTCAGCTTAGAAGATGAAACTAATCAATCTTCTATTGGCCAGTTATATTTAGTAACGAATTCCACAAGATTGCCTGCCGGATCTCGAAAGTATATAGACTTGCTATTTTGTTTTTTTGCCCAGCTTACCTCCATCTCGATATAAATTCCATTTTGTTTTAGGATATTTTTCCAGTCCTCATAATCTTCGTCTTCTATTTCTAAAGCAAAATGAATGCATGCAGGAGGAGTTATCGCTCCATGAGCTGGTAATTTCTTGTTATTTCCATACGTACTTCTTGTGTTTTCAGGATTAAATATTAATAGCATACTCTTACCAGCCTTTAAGAATACATGTCTTCCTTTTTCTTCAGAAACGAATTCAAGTCCTATACTTTTAATATAAAAGTCCTTCATAGCTTCCAAGTCGGATGAGTAAATACATGTCTCTACAATCTTCCTGAACTTCATCTGAAACTGGGCCTGGTATTACGCATTTATGACTTGCTACTAGCAAAATAAATAGATACGATGTCTTATTCGCACGATTGTAATTGAATGAGAATTATTATTCCTGAAAACAACCTTGAATTATGGATTAGCGCTCGTCTGATTCGTCATCATTCTGGTCGTCAACTTCGTCGTAGGGGTGTAGGCTCAAACATAGGGCGTAATGTATTAACGACTAGTTGACATTCATCAGGTAATATTCCTTTTGTTCAGTCGTACGGATCATTTCTCACCATCGAGGCAATGTCTTGTCAGTCATCAGAGTCCAATAATTTACCTATTTATAAATATTTGTGCAATTAGAATAGATTAATCTAATTTTTTTTAATAATCGTTATAAATATTCGCTACAATCTACGATTAGCTCAGAGGAATAAGCCCTACTATGATTGAGGATTCATAATAACAAACCTCACCGGTATCAGGATTACGATGAGGCATAACTAGTTAGCAGGAGCATACGAATTAGAATAGAACAGATTAAAAACTATTTCAGGGGAAACAATTAATGTTACAGCATCAACAGTCAGCAATTGTAGAAGCTTGAATAATACGAATTAATACTAAAGTAGATCCTTCAATCAAATTCGTATGCAGTGATCAAGAAACGTACATTACTCAGATTCAATTAACCAGACATCATCAATTATCATGAGGAATCACTTTATAATGGTCCAGAAGCTGTCGGTAACAAAACACTAACTATTGAAGCGATGATCCATATGATTACTGCAATTAATATCGATTTTAACCAGCTCATCTTGTATAACCATCTTAAAGAAATTAGCCATACAATTCCACCAACAATTGCTGCCACTAGTCCATTTCCCAGCAGATAATAGATTCCTGAGTAAATCACAGCTCCAATAGCAGCAGTTATAAAGGCAATTTTGATGCTTTCTCTTTCTCCAAAGAGTTTCGTAACTATAAATATTATTATTGTCGATATGACTAACCCTATTATGAAAGTAATTATTGTCCAAAGTGTTCCTAATGCCACGTAAGGTCATTACACAATAAACCTAATATTAACAAACTAACAAACTAATATGCTTTTAATGCAGAAGATGATTCTTTTTCATAATATTTTCATCGGCGTCTATCATATTAATTCACTATGCTAAGATAGGTGGATAGAGCAAATGCTTTAAATCTCCTCTTCCAATGAATAAATTCTATTTTCAGTCAAAGAGAACAGATACATTGATCAATCATATATTCATGGTACCGTACTTTCTAGGATCATATCAGTTTTGGGAGTACAACAGGAGCGTTAGGTCAGTATATCCAACAAAGGAAGTCGGGTTACTGCATAAGTTCGAGTGTTCTGGTATAGGTTAGATTAAGCAATATGTATTTCAGACAAACCCGAGATACGTTCTTTATCATATATCGAATATTAGTCACGATTTATGCTAGACTTCATGTTGTACGTATTGATGAAAGTACCTCACTATCCGGAGATTTAAATATCTTTATGATCAGATTTTCGTATAACGAAATTTTCGATATATATATGAATGTAATTATGCCATTTTGGGCAGGGCCACAACAGATATCGTATTTGTTGGGGTAATTAGGGTTATTGTCATTATTATTTCGATCAGGATGACTACACTTTAAGTTGGATATGACTCGAATAGAACTATGACAAGAATTTACTAAATCTCACTGACTTTTATGATAATCTATCTTCCATTTTCAGTATCTATTGTGAGGCTATGGCAAATCTGGTATCTGTGGCAGCACCGGTGGTGCTTGCTCAAAAGATTGGTTCTGAGTTGATGAAAATGGTGTAATTTGACGCGCTCCAAGTATAGTCGTAATATTCAATATTCGCCCATCTCTATTTACTTCTAAACCTATGGCATCCCCTACAGATTTATGTCCATCGAGATAGTTGATTATGTCATCAATTTGCCTGACAGGATGTCCATCAATCGCTATTATTATATCTGGTATCTCTGTGACTCGGCTACTGCTGCTTCTATTTGTCAGAGCACTATTACTATTGATAGTATTCTCATTACTAGACTGATTCAAACCTCTTAATCCTGCTTTATCTGCAGGACTGCCCGCTTGAATTGTAGCTATCATAACTCCTCTGTAATTCTTCGGTAAGCCAGTGCTGTTAGACACTTCTGACAGAATTTTACCACCGGTAATTCCTAGCCAGGGATGACTATAACTTCCATTTTGAATTAATTTTGGTACTACACTGGCTATATCATCAGAAGGGATTGCAAAGCCTACTCCAGAATATGTTCCTGTGTCTGAAATGATGGCAGTATTCATTCCAATTACTCGACCTTGCATATTTAATAGCGGACCACCAGAATTGCCAGGATTAATTACGGCACTAGTTTGGATGGTGTTTGCTATTGAAAACCCTGTATCTGGATTTGGTAAAAGACGCGCCATTTGACTTACAATACCTGTTGTCATGCTGCCACTAAGACCAAACGGATTACCGATGGCTATAACCTGCTGACCTACCTGTAGATTGGAAGAATTTGTAATCGAGAGCGGAACAAGTTTTTCATCAGAGAAGCTACCAATAAGTTGAAGTACTGCAATATCGCTAAATGGATCTCGTCCTATAACCTTAGCTTGGTATGTGTTCCCGTCTGTAAAAGCCACATCCACCAATTTATTAGTAATATTGGAAGTATCTGGTACTACATGATCGTTAGTTACGATATGTCCCTTCTCATCATAGATGAACCCAGAACCCAGCGCAGTACTATTTCCACTCAAGCGCTTTCCATTTATTATAATAACTTCATCTGAATTCGAAATTGTACTTGTTATTTGTACAACAGAGTTTTTTATACGCTTGAATATATCAGTAAGAGACAATGGCAGAGAAAAAGATTCAGTAGAGTTTGATATACGCTGATTTATAGTTTGATTGACTCGTGGATGGGAGGATAATGTAGACAGTGCAACAAAACTATAACCTTGCTGTTGATGTTCTTTTTGCGCAACGGTCACATAGTTTATGAATGAGGATAATGATGATAAAATAGTTAGAGATATGACTGAGAAAGATAATAGTAATATTAATAATGTATAAAGCGCTCCATGAAACAATTTTCTGTTTAGCATTATAAGTGGAATAACAATTCTTTTAATACTAATTTATACATTAGCATAAGCAATCCGATTAGGTTCAATTTATCAGTTCGTTATAAATAACAATCGTGTGATAGTAATTATATCTATGAATCCAGTCATTGGGCGAAAATGAATTCATAGTCCTACAGACAGCCTAATTAGGAACAAGACATCATTATGTCTCATCTAACGGCTTGACTACTATTCAATGTCTTGTTTTACCTGAATCTTGCGGGAAGTTATTATTATCATTGTTGTGTTTGAATTTATCAACGGTCCCCGTAAAATTTCTACTTAAATCGCTGAATATATCATAATAAATGATGCTATGTACCTTGTTATGGTTACTGTTACTACCTTGGGAATATGCAAAAATATTCTCTGCAGACTGATGATTCAAAGCTACTACTGCCAAGAATGCCGCAACTATGCTTATTACACCGATTATTGGCCTTTGCAAATACAAGCCCTTTGACATTATTGTCTATCAGTTATATATATTCTAACTATAATCTCTATATAGTATGTTGTCTTCTATCTTCGAATTACACGTTATCTAGAAATATGTACTACAAAGAAATGCACTCAATTAAATATGATTAATATATATTCTCAATATCGTGCAATTGAGTCCTAGTCACTGGGATAGATTTTCCATGATATTAATCTCTAAAAAGATTTTTTTTCTGACAACTGCAATTTTGGCGATATTTGTAATTCAGTCTTGTTCTGGATATGGGGCTAGAACATTACCAGTTTTTGCTTTCAATACTACTAATTATATCAATAATAATAATAATAATGGTAATAAAAATGGCGACATAGATTCTGGAATAAAAGTAGATAGCTATCCCATAGGAATTGCAGTTAATTCTGCTACGGGCAAGATATATGTAGCAAATGAATTCTCAAACACCGTATCTATTATAGATGAAACCACAGATAAAGTACAGGCAACTATCAAAGTAGGCAGTTTTCCATATGGTATAGACGTCAACCCACTAAATAATAGAGTGTATGTAGCAAATAGAGGCTCGAACACCATATCAGTCATAGATGGTTCAACAAATCTTAAGATGGCCGATGTTCATGTAGGCAATAGTCCTATAGATGTTGCCGTTAATCCTTCTTCAAGTCTCGTATATGTTACCAATATAGAATCTGGGACAGTTTCTGTAATAGATGGGATTACAAACACTGTTTCTTCTACAATAAAAGTTGGTAATATACCATATGCCATTGCAGTTAATCCTGCAACGAATATGACATATGTCACAGATATAGGAGATGGTAGTATATCTATACTACAAAATTCAAAAATCGATAGCGACAATAACAATAGTAACAACAATAATGTGGCCAGAACATTAGAAAAAATTAACGGTTTTATTGCACCTGCAGGTATTGCGATTAATATTTCTACGAATAAAGCATATGTCACTGACTATGCTTCTAATACTGTATTTGTGATCGATCTTAAAACTAATGGTGTAATTCACAGAATCAAGGTTGGAACTAATCCAGTAGGTATATCAGTAAATCCTATTTCAAACAGGATCTATGTTACAAATGTTGGGGATAATACGGTGTCTGTTATAGATGGTGCCAACAATCAAATACTTGTTAATAGCAACTCGAGGACTATAACTCCCTTTATACAGCCCTCTTTTGATGATAGTGGTTCGTCAACGAAAATACCTGTTAATGTGAAATTTCCATTAATCGCAAGTTTTGCCGCTGTTAATTCTGCCACGAACAAGGTATATGTTACAAATACAGGTTCTAATACCGTTTCAGTTATAGATGGCAATAAAGATGCGGTATTGGTGAAATTAAATTTCAGTACCAATCCTGCAAATGCTGGAGAAATAGTGTGCAATGGAGTAAAAAATCTTGGTACGAATTCTACTTTATACTCGAAAGGAGAAATGATACAATGTGTCGCGAATCCTCATCATGGATATAGCTTTGATTCTTGGTCTGGTGTGACCAATAGTCTAAGCAATCCTTTGGGTATTCGGATCTCGCAGTTTGGAACTACACTATCTGCTAATTTTGAGCCAACTCTTCCCCCAGAAACGTATCTTCTAATAGGATTGGCTATTGTTGGTTCAATACCTGTCTTCATAGGTTGGTATAATAAAAATAGGCAAAAACGTTTCTTGAACATATACTTAAACAAAATAGAAAGTATTTATGATACCTTCTTCCAAGATACGAGCTTTAATAAAGAAGAATATGTTACGCGATTAGAACGGATAAGAAAAGAAATACTTCGTTTATTTAGAAATGGAAAGATATCTGATGCTCATTATACTATTTTAGACAAAAAAACAACTGACTATATTTCATTAGGATTAATAGATAGGGATCATGAGAAGAAGAGCAATTCATAATGATGGTTACTATAATGATAGAAACGCATTACTTCTAGCGATTAAATGTGATGAAAGTAACAATTTTAATTTCTTCTCAAGTTCAATTTCTTTCATGTATTTATTATCGAGATCAGCTGACAATTAGCATCTTGAACAAAAGTCATAGTAGAACTGATCCTTTCGGAACATCCTTTACATTTGGTGGAAGCCCGTTCATGGCTTACCACAACTCTCGTGTGTTCCCTTCGGTTATATCTAAGCGGATGGTTTTACACAATTGTCGTTAAAATTGTTCGTTTTACTGCAACCAGAATATTTTCTATTGAGCATTAGCAAAAGTTTTAGAAAACACTAAATGCAAAGAAATCTAAATGGAACTTTGTATTTTATTTCGAATTGGCTGACTCAGCTGCTACTACGTAGAAAAAAGTTGCAAGTTCGGCATTCATGCCAAACCTGTTCCGGGCTGGGTTATATGTTTATAAGAATATTAGGGTTCAGTACGTTAAAGTGTTCTTGAGACGCTGAAGTTGGTTGACTCGACACTACTAGAAAAAATAGGATGTACGTATTCTTAATTATTGTCCCTTAGTAAATTGGTGCTGAACCGACGAATAGGATGATGCCCAAGCCTTTGCTAGATTTGAGTTAAATTCAGCAGTAGCTTCGACTGTTCTACTATAGTTTTTTACATTTTCTCTTAATGCGTTTAATATATTGATTGTTAGCTGATGGTTGATATCTGTCATTCTAATGATATTGTTTGTAGAATCATTTGATTGTTTTATTAATCCCTGAATATACGGTGCTGCTGTGTCTGAAATGACGAGGTTATTGAAATTGCTGTTGCTGTTTGCAAACTGCTTTTGAACTGAAGTTGTTGTCTGAATGGCGTTCCGAGTTGCTTCTATATATTCTTGCTGCAAATTGGAGATTGCTTGTGCATACTCTGGCTGAACCTTTGCAGATTCATTTATCAATTTTGTGAAGTTTTCGTTTGCTACATCGAAGAGAGTTACTCTTGTGTTATCTTTTGATGTTTTATTTTCTGATGACATAACTATAAGTAATACCGATCCATATATAAACATTGGTATTAAATGGTAATAACTACCATCAACACCCACAAATGGCTAATATGTGTCTAATGGCCACAGGACCATAGATTTCGACCACATGTTACAATAATTTTTTCAATAGTCACCATTGTACCACAATCTCTAAAGGGATTGACATACTTATGGTAACAAATGATAGGACATTTCTCTGATCAGTATCAGACCTAACAAAACATGTTGACGACAGAATTTTGAATTCAAAATCTATCGAAACTTTTCAATTAATGTGGGATCATCTTGATTCAGATAAGTTTTTTAGAGATAATGCCATATAATAAATATTTTATTACATTACATTACAGATATGTTAAACTATTATCATAATTATGGCATCAAAAGTAGGAGATATTCTCTTTTGTAAGAATTCTACTATTTACAATTCTTCCGTCATTGTTGTTATTATTGTTATCGCCTTTAGCTGATTATATAAAATCAGCAGCGATAAAAATAATACCCGCTGCGGCAACAACCCCAACCCCAACACCAGCTATTTCTGTCACTACTATTTCTCCTACTGCATCTCCTTCTCCTTCTAATGAGAACTGCATCAGCTATGTACTGATACTTCTAAGGAAGAATTCCAATTCGATTCAAGAGGTAGGTTAATTAATTATGTTTAGTGATGTTCGAATGGTGATTGCAAAAAATAGGAAGATTACACAGGAACTATTGGTTTTGGCCTTTTTACTCATAATAGCATCAGGAATTGCATTATCTAATGGAATTAGCAATTTGTCTAGTAGTAACCAGGTACTAGCACAACAACAAGAGCAGATAAAGATTAACAAATTATGGGAAACAGCAGCTGTCTTGAAGAACCCAGAATCAGTAATTTATTCACCTAAACAAGATATCTTGTTCGTCTCTAATATTGATGGAAAACCAAACGAAAAGGATCAGAAAGGATTCATTTCTAAGGTCTCACCTTCTAATGGGGAAGATAATTGAATTAAGTTGGATAACAGGACTAAATGCACCAAAGGGTATGGCTATATATAATAATACTAAATTGTATATTTCAGATATCACGGATCTTGTCGAGATAGATATTACGAATGGAAAAATAATCAAGCGTTTCAATGCACCAGGAAGTATTTTTCTTAATGATGTCGCGTCGGATAATCATGGAAATATCTATGGATCTGATACAGATACTAATACTATATACAAGCTAGATACGAACCTAAAAGATAATACCTCTCTACGAGTTTGGTTACAAAGCCCAGAATTAAATGGCCCTAATGGTTTGCATATTGACAATAGTAAAAATAAGCTAATTGTAGCTTCTTTTGGATCAGATCTCAGTAAACCTGGAGCCGGCATGAAGGTTGTTGATTTAGAAAATAAGACAATAAGCAGTTTAGGAAAGGAAGGAACGACCACTCCTGTTGGTGGTCTTGATGGTATAGAATCCAACGCCACTGAAACACATTACTATGTTACTGACAATCCTACAGGAAAGGTATATACTGTTAACGCTGATGGAACAGGGTATAGAACTTTGATTGATTTGCAAAAACAAGGAGCCGCGGATCTGGAATTTATACCAGGTCAAAGTATGATTATAATACCTATTATGGCGGATAACAAACTTGTAGCTTATAATTTAATGGGATAGAAGCCAAATGACAGATTTCTAGATTTTCAGCATCAAAAGTAAAAGATGATGCGATAGCACAATTATCCGATCAACTTGTGTCACTATCTCCTAGGTAAAAGATCGAGAGAAGACAGCGTTAATAGATCTATAACCCAATTTGAATTTTCAATCTAGTAATCGATCCAATGTTCCATTATTCATAATTGATACAGATATGTTGATTAAAATAAATGAAATTTTATCAAATCATCCTTGAGTATCTAATCTTTATTTGAATTACATGATTGACGTCTGGTCCTGCTCCATAACTCACACAGTGTTGTTTTGGTTTGCCTGTCGGAAGTAGTAAATTAAGGAATTGCTTGACTATGAATACTCCTATTATCTGGTTGCCTCTACTAGATTATGACCCATCTCTAGTTATTGCTGTGGCGTCTTGTCCCCGTTAGTTTCTGCTCATGTGTATATCGACAAGCATAATGTGACAATAGTTGAGTTTTATCATTTAAGATATTCCTTACAGTTGAGCATCATATTAGTTATATGCACGCTATTGAAGTCTTTATATAACTTTACTACTCTGACAATGCAATTGATTTTAGCATGATAACAACAAATCCAGCTATTAATGAAGAAAAACTTTATCAATTTATCTGGAAGGTATTATCTGATTTTGGTGGCGCAGCAAGAGCCATTTTAACCTACATTGGTGATAAACTTGGCTTGTATAAAGCCATGTATGATTTTGGAAAACCAATAATATCACAAGAACTTGCAAATGTTACTGGAACATCAGAGCGATATATAAGAGAATGGCTCGCAAATAGGCTGCCGGTAGATATATCATATATGATTCTTTAGCTCAAAAATACTCCCTTCCAATTGAACTTGCGCAAGCACTATACCAATTAACATTAATTCGCTAACACTTTACTAATATTTTTGGAGTTGAAATATGTCGATAGTTGTTAGCGAACTTTTGTTAACTGGTATAGTTAATGAAACTAGTGCGGCTTATGTTGCCGGAGGTTTTCAGGTATTAAGGTCTTTTTACAAGGATGCGCCAAAATTATTGGACGCGTTCACGACTGGCAAAGGAATAGTATGGGGGGCACATGATAAAGACCTATTTGAAGGAACAGAAAGAATGTTTAAGCTAGGCTATATGGCAAATCTGGTAAGTTCTTGGATCCCTGCACTTGATAATCGCAATGTAGAACAGGCACTTAAGAAAGGTGGTCTAAAGGTTGCAGATATTGGCTGTGGTTATGGAGTCTCTACTATACTAATGGCAAAGGCTTATCCTAATTCAAAATTTTATGGATATGATAATCATGCAGAATCAATAGAGTCTGCAAGAAACAAGGCCAAAGAAGATGGTTTAGATGAAGATAGGATTATCTTTAATATTGCGTCTTTTACTAATTTCCCACTCATTACCAATGACGACTACGATCTAGTAACATTCTTTGATTGTCTACATGATATGGAAGATCCACAATGAGCATCAGCATATGCATTAAAAGCATTAAAAAAACCAGACGGAACAATGATGATAGTAGAGCCATTTGCAAATGATAAGTTTGAAGACAATCTGAACCTTTTATGTCGATTATTTTATGCTGGTTCGACCATGGTATGTGTACCTGCATCCTTAAGAACCTGTCCGAAAAGTAGAGTTTTATTGAGTTACAAGCAAAGTGTGTTTGATCGATAAAGCTAAGCTGTACTGTAAGTATCTTCTGAGTTGTATTGATATCCAAGGTTAGCGGAGTCGATTCATCTTACTGC
>JANWJI010000075.1 GCA_025449515.1 Nitrososphaeraceae archaeon
AAAAATATTACATTGTAAACCATCTCATATAGTATCATTATGATCAACTCAGTCAACAGCGGTCGAATTGGATCCTTCCTTTTTAGATTCATCTATATTGAAAATTAAGGTCTGAACCTTGCTACCATGTATGAAATATGATTCCCGTATGTTCTTGGAAAAATATTCTTTCTGGGGCCTATCAGATTCTAAATGAAAGCCAGACTTTGTACCGATCAATTCGAGTTCAGTAAAGCATTTACTAGATTCGTCAAAATCAGTTAGAACCTGGAGGGATCCCCTTTTTCGTAATTTAGATGACATGTGCGAAAATAAGGACGTTATTTCTGACTTGCAATTATTAAAGCCACCGGAAAAATGCTTTTCGGGTAAAACCAGTAAAAAATTGTCAACGGATCTATTTGCAATATTTGGAACTAATTTGCGAGTATCTCCCCAAAATGACGAGGCATTAGGTGGATCCAGGTCTGCAAACCTTAATTTAGCCTTAGAAACCTCCGTCTGATCTTTCCCTATGCCAATGAAATACTCTGCCCAATTATTTACTGCAATTTCTTCCAACATGTCTCCCCTTCGCATTTCTATTTCTATATTCACTTTAAGATATAGTCTTCGTGCCCTGTTAATTGTTCTATTGAGCTGTGTTGACGGGTTGCCCTCATGAAAAAATTGGTGTATAAGGTTCCATCTTTGTCTAAAGATATCCGGAAATTGTCGGGTCCTAATGAGCTCTTTAAAGAGATCGGTTTCGGCAAAGTCTGAAAAAAACTCGTCAGTTCTTGACACTGCTTCAAACTTAGGAAGATATAGTTCCTCATACAGGTTGGTAACTCTGTCCCAAGCCCTAATGGGATCCGAACCCATGTAGGTAACCGATAAGTCAGCTAGCCATAGTATCTCGCCAATTAGCTTTATCTTACTTGAATCTAATCCCATCTTTTCAAGATAGGTTAAGTGTTCCACAAATTTTTTCTGAGCAATCTCCTGTTTGAAATACGGAAAATCAGTCCTCCAAATCAATGCTTCAATAATTCTACTTTCGATTATGCCATTATCTTCTGGTTTGATATATTCCGGATGGGTTGTAATAAATTCTATAGGAGGTAAGAGTGCTGATTTGTATTCTCTGAAGTAATTTTCAAATTCATATTTAGTCATAGTAAAATATGCAACGTGGATCCCCGTTTTTTGTAACTCATTTATGGTTCTCACAACGTTAGGTCCTTTAGGATTAGCAGCTGGACTCCGACTGGCCTCCAGTTGGGCTGGATCATAATCATGCAAAAGGCCAGCTATCAGAAGTAATTCATAGTCAACCGAATTAAACCTATAATTATGAAATTCTCGGGGTAGCATTTGTAAACTTAAATAAGAGACTTCCAGGGTATGATGGAAATTATGATATTCGCTTGATCCCTCCCCAATCCCTTGCGATGTATAAGAATTTTGTAGGAACCTCATGAGCGTTCTAATTCTTGCGATCTTGTCATCAGATATTCCTCTTTGTTCAGCAACCTGAATTATGGCAGAATTTAACTCGTTATCTTTAATATTCGCTAGGTTCTCATTGGTATATGCGATAGTTCTTTTTTTAGCACCGGGTAAATGTCTAATGGTTTCGTTGTAGATAAGTCTAATAGGGAGGCTCTTATTTACGTAAATCCCTAGCGTCATCAACTTCCCTGGATATTTGATCCTTGGCCTTTCTCTCTCTATAATTTCCTCCGAGGCCAGAACGAGCTTTCTATTAAGCTCAGCTATACGCGTAGTAATGCTGGCATCTTCAACCTGCAAAGCTCTTTGATTTATAAACCTGACCCGTTCAGTATTCATGACTATCCACTGTGGTATTTTTACCCTGTATCTATAACGTTTATGCGTTTTACGTTGAGATCCATATTGTGATATCATCTCTTTATAGGTAACAGCAACATTCCGTCTGTCCACAGCAAACGGTAGGTCGCTATCCTGCACAACATGAAGAATAATTTCTTTAGCCCCAGTTTGAAGCCCTAGTAAGACATGCCAATATTTGCCTTTATCGAGCCACGCAGGCACTTGAGTTTCTTTATCCCAAAAGTCTATCGGACCAAGCGGAAGATAGCCATTTTCGTACTCTTTTGTTTCCGGATTATACGATCGATAATCGTAGGTTCCAATCTGTGGATCCAGATTACGTGCAAGTATTCTTACATCCATGATAAGGTCAGCTGACCTTGTCAGCTCACGATATGCCATTACTCCCCAGATAGTGCCCAAGGCGCTAAATAACGTGAATATTTCAGCTTGAATATCGACTTGGTGAAGTGCTAGATATCTAGGTGCAAGTGGTATCCCAAACCAACCAGTTGCTAAGATGCCCATAAAAGCTAGAGTAATAAACAACCATCTGGCAAGATCGTTATACGTTAAACTGAATGAATAAGTATTAAACCGCAAAGGCCGATTTGGATCAGAGTCACAATCATAAGGATCCTTGACTTGTCTAATAATTTCAGGCAGAAATTCGGAGAATGACGAATGGATGATTTTCAGAACAAAAGCTCTCCCATTTCCTATATTCATTAATATGCTTAACTTGTTACACTCTACAACATTATATATTTGCACCAAAATTTAGGAAACATCGTGCATATAGTATCTTGATGACCTTCTTTGCTATGAAACAATGGCAGAGACATAAATTTCAAATGAAAATCAAAATGTAGATCAATGTCTTACGCATTAGGTTCGAGATTGCCAATTGAGCAATGTTAACCTCCTCATAATATTCATATTTCCTACCTATGACTTCACTACAATTTTTCCTCTCATCGTTTCTGGATGCAAAGAGCAATAATATTCGTATACTCCTGCCTTTTTTGTAGCAATTGCAGTTATAAAAGATTGATCGGCTGATAAGTAAGATGTATTAATGCCTAAACCATCAACTATAAAGTCGTGTCTTACAAAATCTTTGTTCAGTATGATTAGTTTTTTTGGAAGATTTGTGTTCGCATAAATTGTGGGATTAGTTCCATTAAATCGATTATCTTGTGCTATGAGCAATATTCCATTCGCAGTCTTTACTCTTGATTCAATAGTGGTATGGGTTAAATTGCCAACTGCCCATATTATGCCAACTGACATAAATGACACGGCAACAATGGCTATTATGTTAGTATTCATCGCACCATTAATCCTATTTATATTAAGAGCAACTTGTCATGTATTCATTTTGGTGTATTAAACTAACCTATCAATCATGAAATTCAATGATTTAGAAAGTCCATTAAGGACATGATATGAATTTTAATCTAACAATCTATCAAAATACAAAATCCTGGAAACTAAGATTAATAATTGACCTAATGCGACTCACTTTCGTGGATAGACTAGAGAGTGTTAATAACAAGATGTTGGGTCTCTCATTTGGCTCGCTAGGTTTAATCTACATTGTTATGCTCTTTGGAGTTTACATTGCCGCCTCTCATCAGGGATTGTCTTGCAAGGGTTGGCCACTATGTCCAAATGGAGTTAGTCTTCCACCAGAAAAATATTTTTTCGAGCATTTCCACAGGATGTTTGCAATTATTACCTCAACCATTGTGATTGTTACGGCCATTTACGCCGTAAAGAAAGTTAGAGCAGCAAGAAAATTCTCAGTTGTATCAGTCATCATAATTATAATTCAGATCATCCTAGGTATGTTCGTAGTTGACTCCAAACTGGAACCTTTGTTAGTTGCTGCTCATTTATCTACTGGGGTCCTTCTGTTTGCAACGATGCTGACGACTTTTCTCATAACGTATAGACTTAAAGCGCGGTAAAAGGATTAACCTATCTGACGATGACGACGGCAGACTGTACAATTGATTCTACGAATACCATGTGATCAGATGAAACGCATCTAATATAGCTTTGATTACTTTTTTAGCTTCGTATCATCTCTGGTTGTAGTACTGGAAAAAACTATGATTACAATAATGGTGGCAAATCCACAATTGATCCAGATGAAAATCTCATATAATCAATAGCACAGTTGACTGGATTATGATCAAGCTGAGAATGTAAAGACTCGAAACCGCCAATAACTCACACTGTTCAAATTCCATTCTTGCGCCTTTATTATTATATGATAGGGTATCTTTTAAAATAATTAGCAATTATATACGAAATTGATGGAATTCTTCGAATTTTTGCTACCCTATAGATGTAATAGAAGACGTCGAGCAACGGCTGGTATCGTCTAAATGGTGAGCAGGGAAGTACAATAGTGAAAAGAATGGCAGGAAGACCCTATTGGACGATATTGCGATAAAACCGTATCATTTACTCATTGTGAAACATGTTATCAAAATATAATAAGATGCTATTTAGTAATCAAATAACCGGAAGAACCTGTCCAAAATAAGTGAGTTTAGCCCTTTTCCAGTTAATTTTTCCTCAACTTCGGCTCGTTTTGATCCTAAGAAAGGCTCTATTTAATATATCTAAACATGGCAACGAATACCAATAGTCCACGCCTTTTAGAGGCCAACTGCGCTGGAGCAATTTTTTTGCTGCTCACTGATAGCGTTTTTACATGACCATATTCGAGAATTCCATATAGAGATACGATATGAATATAGTTGATATAGTCTTATCCTACCTAATCATTGGCAGCCAGAAGGTAAAGGTAGCACCATTGTCGTTTTCATTATTATTAGCCCAAATTCTGCCTCCATGAGCTTCGATAATACTCTTTGATATAAATAGACCCAATCCCGTTCCTCCTTCTGAGCTCGAAGTAAACTTTGTGAAAAGTTTAGGCAATATCCCGAGATCTATGCCACTCCCGCAGTCCCTTACGGCAACAATAACACCTTTACGACCATCAAGTCCAGCACCGTTACCTTCTTTCGTTTCTGTTAAAATAGTTATAGTTCCTTGCTTTGTGAATTTGATGGCATTGGCTAAAAGGTTTGATATCACCTGATTAATTCTGTTCTTATCTGCTTCTATGTGTATATCTTTTCCATTGAAGACTGGTTCTATTTTTATATCATTATCTTTATTTTTGGTTGTACTATAATTCCTGGAATCTGCGATGGCATTTAGTATCAGCTGATTTAGATCGAATTTCTCCTTATTGAGTAGCAGCGAATTACTCTCTATTCTGGTAACGTCCAAAATATCCTCTGAAAGGTTCCGTAGTCTTTTTGCGTTTCTGATTATGACGTCCAAGATTTTATCCTGCTGTAACTGCCCTTCCGTCTTTCTGTAACGAAGAACCTCAGACAATCCAATGATTGGTTGGATAGGAGTTCTTAGTTCGTGAGCAGCAATATTAATAAATTCCTCCTGCATCTTATCACGGATCTTTAGTTTTTCGTTGGCTAATGCAAGTTGGCTGTTTGATATATCCAACTCTTTGGTCCTTCTTTTCACCTCTGTGTTTAAGATACCAGTCCATTTGAAAAGTAATATTATCAGCACGGATATTGCCGCAAAAGTACTTCCAAGGAGTGTGAACATTTTTACATCTTCAATCGAAAGCAAGCCATTTACATCTGAGTAGATTTGTGTGGTTGGCGTTACTACTTGAACGAAGTACGTAGGTTTGCCATTCACAAAAATAGGGGAGCCAGTGGTCAAGCGTTCGCCTCTACCATAATCGTAAATCCCAACGCCAGGATTACCTTCTAACAATGCATGAGTTAGGTTATTTAGAATGAAATTATGATTGATAAACCGTTGGGTATAACTCCCAAAGAAATTTTGTCCTACTAACGTCGGACTAGCACCATTTGCCAACATGGTACCATTTGAGTCGTACGCAACCAAAAATTGCCTGTCGATATGTTCAACATTTCCGTAATGAGCAAAAAAGGGGACTGTGGGTATTGAGGTGGCGATTATCCCAAGGAAATGTCCAGTATCTCTACTAATTATCGGATAGGATATGAAAATCGTGTACATGCCCTCTCTCTCAAAGCCGTCGGAAAATACTGGCTTTAGCGTAGTTCTTGTCTTCATAATCCAATCCCTTAGCGAATAATCCGCACCCAAAATGGCCCCCTCTGAACCAGCAGGAGAGAAGCTATGCTTCACGATATTATTTTTATCCAAAAGGAATAACCTATCTATAACCTTGCTAAATTCAGTGTATCTTTGGCCCACAAGTTTCGAAGATTTGTCGCTAGAAAGATCCCCCTGTTGCAAATACAGAGAATTTGCCAATCCGTCCAGCATACCGACAACTAAATTCAAATCTGAACCCGCATGAAGTGAAATATCTAGGGTAGACCCTATCTGACGCTGTTTTTGCTGCGAAAGCAGATTGGATTTAATGTCATGTTCGGTGATACTTTGAATATAGAATAACAAACCAAGGGAAAATGCAACAATCAAAATAATAGAAATGACACCTATTTCCTTTATTCTTTTGGAAAGTAAGTCCATATCTACAAAATCCCCGTGATAATTAGAACTAGCTCGGTAATCCTATAAGGCTTTTTATTATAGATTTTAGCTTCGTATAAGCAAACTATCCATTTACTTAAGTCAATATTCGAGGATATATTTTGCTATTACTATTCAAAATTCTAGAAAGTATTGATCCTTTGCCGGACATTCTTTCCTTAATCCTACTAACAGAATGACTCGTTACAACCACATTCAAATTAGTTGATGATCGACCCAGGTAGACTTGGGAGGCTTCAACAATTTCAGGTACAAAGTTTGGAACATAGGTTTTTTCTATGCCTATGGCAAGTTATTAGATTATTTGCGACTTTCTTTTTAGGAAGGATTTACGCGGTTATGCTCCCAAATAACAAGCAAGGATTAAAAAGGATTGCGTACCTTGATGCGCTTGACTGTGTCTAGATTCTGGGTTATTAGCAGCATTTTGGTAATGGGACTTGTCCTGAGCATTTTATTTCCCTCTGTTAATCCTAGTAGCGCGGAAGTAGTAGCTCAAAATAAAAAGCAAGTTGTAATCACCGCCATGCTTGATGATTTAGGTAATGTCATAAAATGGGATGATCTTTTGCGACCAGCGGTACAAGAGTTGAAATTTAGACATCCTGATCTAAATATCCAAATAAACTATACTACGACCCCTTACAATCAGACCAGAAGTCATTTATTAAATTCATTAGGAAATAAAAGCGCCATTGATCTAGTCTCAGTCGACCAAATCTGGCTTGGAGATTTTGCTCAGAGAGGATATCTAGCAAACCTTACTGATTACGTAAAAATTTGGGGTAGATCTTCTGATTGGTATCAAACCAATTTTGATGGTGGAGTGTATAAAGGTAGGGTATATGGTATATGGGCGTGGACCGATGTTAGGGGAATGTGGTACTGGAAGGATTTATTAAATAAGGCTGGAGTAGATCCGAACTCCTTGAAATCATGGGATGGCTATATAGCATCAGCAAGGAAAATCAATTCTATTCTAGGACCAGATGGGATTTCAGGCGCAGCCCTTGTTGGTCTGAACTATTCTCCAGATCTCTGGTATCCTTATCTGTGGATGCTCGGGGGTGATATTATTGTGATGAAGAGTGGACACCCCGTAAAGGGAAGTTATTGGTTTCCAGCTTATAATAGCTCAGCAGGAGTTAAAGCACTAGAATTTATCAAAGAACAGGTCAATTCCGGGATAAAACCACTGAAGAGTAATCCAGACAAATTGTTCGTTGATAGGAAGCTCGCTGTGCTGCAAAGTGGGTCCTGGGTACCGGGTGCGTTCCCTCGTCAACACTGGCCGACTTTTGATCAGAAAATCGGCTTTATACCTATGTTTCCAGTTCCCAAAGGGGTCAATCGAACATCCACAATGATGGGCGGATGGGAACTCGCTATTCCTCAGACTTCAAAAAATAAAGAACTAGCGTGGGAATTAATTACACTAATGGTAGACCCAAGATTAATGAGTCCGTGGCTAAAGCAAACAGGTTTCCTTCCAACACAGAAAAGTATTGGCTCAGGTCCAGAATTGACACAATTAAACCAGGCCATCCCGTATTATGGTGATATGGTCTCGATGATTCCGATTGGCAAAAGCAGACCAGTAGCATCCGAGTATCCGCAAATTGCGGAACACGTAAGGCATGCCATTGAGGAGGTTTATTATGGTATCAAACAGCCAAAACAAGCGCTAGATGATGCTGCCAAAGAATCTGCCAAGGCTTTGGGTTGGTGAGGTTGTTTTATCCAGGTATCAAGATGACAATATATGCTGTTCTAATGTCATTTATTTCAGACCTATTATTAGTATCTATTCTTCTAACGAGCAGATTCATAACAGTTTCCTAATATTATATAAAGCCCGCAAAGGATAGCCTTTAGCTATCTTGACTAGTATCTAACCTGAGAAAATCCTACACTTTATGAAAAAGATTTACGCATACTACAACATAACTCAGTTTGACAGATCAAAGATATTTGGTTCTGCAGATTTCCTAATATTACATCTTTACATAGGCTTTCTAGTCTTCATTACCGATCTCAGGATAAGACAACTGAGGTCTTCCAGTGCCTATTGAGTAATGAAATCATGTTATTCATTACTTTTGACATTTAGAATGCGAGCCGAGGTAGGCAAGTTCTAGGAATTGACAGCGAGATAAGCTATAATAGGCCGCTATAACATACGATTTTGCACTCATGAGCCACAAGAATCATGATAATAAGAAGAAAAGAGATGACAGTTTCATCTCTATTAATAGGCGTAAGAGAAATAGATACTTGAAGATTGTTGGAATTCCTATTGGCATCGCAGTAATTGTTTTGGGAGTAATCGTTGCCACTCAGGCTCAAGAACATGGTTTGGGTGGTAAGATCGTATATCATATCCATCCTCATCTTAATATGACAGTCGATGGTAAACCGGTCACTGTCCCACAAGGCATCGGTATCAATTCATCACTTTATAGGGATCATTCGCTCGATAAATATAGTACTCCAGAGATTGCTCCTGTACATACCCACGATCGTACCGGGACTATTCACGTGGAATCCACTGTAAATCGAAACTATACTTTGGGTCAGTTACTAAGCATATGGGGATTAGATCTGAATAATAAGCCAGTACATCTTATTGTGAATGGAGAGGCAATATCTCCACCGGATAGTTTTAAAAACCATGTGTTTAGAGATAGAGAAAATATCACTTTGGCTATTGGAAAAAGTTGAAGGTTTGAGACTTGCAAATATGAAATGACATCCATCGAAGAGTCTGTGGACTAATTGCAGGATCCGTACTACCATCGAGGATTATGGATTGCGACGAGAGTAGCAGTCAGTAACACCTATAATATCGGTGTATAATACTGATCCATGGTGAATGAAGATAACGCCGATGGACTGTGGTCTCGGATGAACGAATCCCCTACACACAAATCCGCCGACACTGGAATTAATATTTCTGCTCCTAATGTTCCTAACGAGACTATGAATGAGTTATTTGATGTTATCATAGGCCATAACGACGTAAAGAAACTATTCAAATTATCCTTATCCTCGGATATACCTGTTCATATATTATTGGTGGGCCCACCCGCCTCAGCGAAAACTCTCTTTATGCTAGAATGTATTAAGCTTGAACGTTCGCACTTTATCATTGGGAGTCAAAGTACAAAATCTGGAATGATGGACTATTTGTTTGAAGCCCGTCCTAGATACCTACTCGTCGATGAAATTGAGCATATGCCAATGAGAGATCAAACTGCGCTACTAAGTTTGATGGAAACTGGGATTATTGCTGAAACGAAATTTCAAAAGATTCGCAAGACTCAGCTCAAAACGTGGGTTTACGCTACGAGTAATGGAACTGAACGGATGTTAACTCCATTGCTCTCACGATTTGTAGTACTACATTTTAAACAATATAAATTTGACGACTTTCAGAAGGTCGCAACTCATTTACTTGTTAGTTCTGGCATTTCAGACGAAATAGCATCTACTGTCGCAAATGCTGTATGGTATAAAATGAGATCAAAAGACATTAGGGATTGCATGAAGATTGGTCGCCTTGTGAAGACTAAGGAAGAAGTTGATTGGGTTATCGATGCTTTAAGAAAATATAGCCGCTAAATCCTTAAATTTTCAGCTTTTTGTTATAATTCGTGAGTGCTAAGGACCTTTGTTGATGCTA
>JANWJI010000076.1 GCA_025449515.1 Nitrososphaeraceae archaeon
ATTTGGAGACTATCTTATGTCTAGATTGACCAGAACACAGAACAGGGAGTTGTCATTTAGATGTATTACCTACAATATGCATAGGCTTACTAATCTTGTAATATTGATGATGTTTTCTACATAGCCGCAGGAATTTAAAGAATTCGAACAAGAAAGTCCTAAAATTGAAGTAGAGTATAATAATCTGGTAGCAGCTGCAGTTAATGCTTTTAAATAACTCTCCGAAGGATAAACGTAAGCAGAGAAAGAAAAGCAAGGATGAAAAAGTGGGTAAAATAATCCCAATAAATTTCGTCTTCAGTATTCTCGCTATTTTAATTACCCTCAGGATTTATAAAAAAACTTATTGCCGTAGTAGTTATGCCTTAATTGCTTGAAAAATCGATAACATACAAAAATGGTAAGGATATAGTCTTGTTATGTTAGGGCGTCATGGAAAATAATTCCGAGTGTGTGTCGCTCTCCATCATGCACTTCGCTTACGCCATGTCTAATTTGTGCTCGAAAATATCCTTTGCTACCTTTTATCCTCATATTAAAGAATTGTTCAGCTTTCTTTTACTAAAAGCTTCCAATAAGCAACATCACTGACATTTTTATGTTAATGGTATAACTGTTCATCTGTAGATAATCCATAATTATTCTATCTCTTAATTCTTTACAGTCTAGCTACCATATTTAATATTTGGTTATTTCTATTAACAACTAGATTTAACAGGTCGCCTGGATGTTTTTTCTTCAATTGTTTAATAATGTCCATAGCTCCATCAATCTTATGTCCATCTACTGCTATAATCACATCGCCTCTTCTTATTAAATATCCACTTTTATCTACATCCAAAATTGAACCTTTAAAACCAGCTTTGTAGGCAGGACTTCTTGGAATAACTAATTGTACTACAGCTCCTTTGTACTTCATTGGTAACGTCATGTCTTCAGCTATACTGGGAGTTAAATCAAAAGTACCAATTCCAAGTCTTGGCGTATGAGGTATGGAAGGCGATGATTGTTGTGGTGGTGAAAATAAGGATGATGACGATTTGATGTTATTATGATCACTAGTATTTTTTTCGTTCTCGTTCTTGTTATTGTCCTTGTCGTTATTGTTATTGTGGTGGTTGCTACCACTATTCTTCAGATTTTGCTGTTGCTCTTGTTCCTGTTCTTTTTGTATATCAGAAGAGATATTAGATTGGGGATTGTCTAGTCCATATGCATTATTGTACCCACCACTACTGCCATTTTCATCCTTTATCTGTAATTTTTCCATCATGGATACAAACGACATATATTCAGTATTATTCATGTTAGAAAGATAATCGCGTATAGCAGGATTATTCGTATTGCGCCATATTATTATACTTTTAACAACACCTGACTTATTTGCTATTGATAAGGTGGATAATAAGAGACGGTCAGATGGTGGACTGTTATCAATATAATTGGATGTTTTAGCAGTATAAACAACGTATCTAATAGGTTTATCGTTAAACACTTTTGAGAAAACTTTTAGATTGTGATCTAGATCTGTTACATTATAGTAATTAGTACTTGCCAGAACTATACCATCGGCATAATTATAATAATGCATCTTTACATCATTTGTCTTGAACCCTTCAAAATAGAGAACTGGGTAAAAGTGCAAGTCTTTTCTTTTTTTCTGTAGTGCTTCTTCAAGTTTAGATTTAAGCATAAAATTAACATTTTCTTTTGGAACTTTATTATTTTCATTGTTACTCTCTTTGTCATGATTATTATTACTATCATTATCATCATTATTTCCCTTACCTTTATCTGCATGTGCACTGTCCTTAGAAAGATTAAAGTCATCTATAACAAACCCATCAAGTGAGGTTAGGTATTTTACTTTAAGTAAATTGAGGTATTCTATCCAACCATTCCAATCGAAGTTTCCTTTAGGTCCGGCTTCTGAAGGAGGAAGCACTATAATTATTATCTTCAGTTTGGTTCCATCTGCTGATCGTAATAGATTTTCTGTCATGGATCTTGCTGCTTTAGACATGAAATCACCCATTGCAAAATAATATTCATCATATCCTTGCTTTAGAATAGCGTTTATTGCATTTTTTTGTTCGGCTGTGTTTTTGATGGATTCAAGAGGTAGTTGATATGGTGCCCACATTCCAAAGTTTGCGATTTTTGTTATAGGCATAGTTGATTGATTAGTTAAGGGAACAGTAGTAGTCCTCCTAGTAGTATTATTGTTAGAAAAAAATACAGTCTCGGATAATGAGTCTACATTCTTCTTCATACTTTTGTTATTATTATCAACATAGGATAATGATTCATTTCCAAGTACTGGAACAATCAATATCGAAGCTAATAATACAAATTGCAGCGAGACCAGAATAATAATTGTAATTGCAATTGTCTTTATTCTGAACTTCGTATTAATTCCATTTCCTACAAACAGATAGAATGATATAATATGCTCTACCTGATAAACTCGGCATTAGAATATAAACCATTTTCTGATATATCAGAAATTTAAGTTCGTATACAGCTTCTTGCCAAGTTTTTTTCCTACTAACCAAATTACTCATCTATACCGTGGCATAGCTTGCAGCCATGTAATATTCAGCAATGATGTTGAATAATAATCAATCCTTGCTCTAACCTCCTTTCTACAAGATACGTGCATTGTCCTATCTAAATCAGAATCTTGGTAATCAGATTATCTTTATTCTAATTCATTATCCAATACACTTAATGCGTGTGTATAGGGACCTGCTTTAAGACTTTAAGATGTTATAGTCCTATATTCTGATAAGGAGTTATTGTCATTATCATTATCACTATTTGCAGACGTAGCGGCCATTAATCAGATCCAAATGTTATAATGGGTTTTTGATTTTTCTTGGTAATTATTGCTGTTGGCATAGACCTTGTATTGCATGCTATACCGAATCTTCCTTTGTGGTCAACTGTTATTATTCCGCCTGTATTCTTACCAAATCTTTTAGTTAACATGTCAATTGATTTTTTACTTGATATTCTTGCACTATTTTTTGATTGCATCTGGTCACAGCCGTATTTACATAGACAAAGCCTCATAATATACTCTCCATAGCCGGTAGCACATGCTGCTCCTGATTTATTGTCTGCATAGATTCCAGAACCGATTATTGCAGAATCACCTATTCTTCCATGCATCTTAAGCCATATTCCACCAGACGATACAGCTCAAGCAACGTTTCCAGCTTTGTCAATTGCAACTGCTCCTACAGTAGAATAATGTTGATAATTTTTTTCTTGCAATGTAGTCGCAGATGGAAGCATCATCAAATTGCTATTCTTTTTCCATTTTATTCTAACATTCTTGATACGATTATTATATTCATTTAACATTTTCTCATTTGGCTCACGAGGATATTCTTCAACGGTGCTGCCAAATAGCCTTGAAAGTTTAGTTACTCCATCTGAGACTATCATCACGTGATCAGTGCGTTCCATAATTTGTCTTGCTAACTTTATGGGATTCTTAATACCCATGACCATTCCTACAGATCCTGCTGAAATATCTCTTCCATCCATAATTGAGGCGTCCATTTCTACTGTCTTATCAACTGTAAGGTAAGAACCAACACCAGCATCGAATACGCCACTATCCTCCATGCTTGCTACTGCTGCTTCTACTGAATCCACTGCTTCATTGCTACTTCTCTTTAGCAAATCGAATCCATCTGACACTGCAGACTTAAGAGACCTCGTAATTTCATTTGTTCTTTTTATTTTTTGAACACTTGCTCCACCATGTATCAATAAGCCAAAATCAAAACTCTTGCGATCAGAAGTCAAAATTCAGTCTTGATTTATTCAATCACTCTTCTTTTTATAATTAGCTAATGAGAATGGATGAACTTTATCTTAAGAATCAATGAATGTCAATCACCAGCTGCTGCTTTCATCAAAATGATAAACTTCAAAGCCAATCTAAATGCATCATCAAATATATCATTATAGAAAGTAGATATCTTACCTAGTGTTCCATCGTTTTATCTACAGCTGTATTACTTGATGTTATTATTAATTTGTCAAATTTATCTGGATTGTAACAACTCTCCTCGCCATCTGCTTCAAAAATCAATTTTCGATATTCTACGTAGCTTTATGTTTTCTATCAAGGAGGCTAGTTAAATCAGGCTAATCGCTAATTCGAAATCTTATCGAGTTGATGTGTGCTCTTTGTTCCATAAATATGTGGTAATGGTAGATTTTTGAATCTAGGTATGCTTTCTAGGGAATTGCGAAGATATTGATCCAGAAATACACACTTTGCTAATCTACTAATACAGACTCACGTAAATCTCTTTTACTCTCATTATACTTTATTCTTATAGATTATAGATTTAGCATGTTATTTTGGTCATTTCCATTCTCTCATTAAAATATATTTTGTAATAACCGGCACTCATGATACAGGTTCTTAATTCATTTTCAAATTTCTTTGAATGAAATGTAATGAATCTGTGTTGTAACAACTGCTTTAATTCTCTAACTTGCTTTTTTAAATTTTCCTTCTCTTGATCAATTTCAGGATTATACGGTATAGTATCGGTTGTCGGAAATGTTTCTACTTCCTGTTTTTGTTCTTCTAATTCTTGTCTTAATCTATGAATTTCATCGTCTTTTTCCTTAAGAATTGTATGCGCTACTTGTAGCGGATCATGTTCATGTGTCGATTCAAATATAGTAGTATTGCCACTAGAAGATTGTTCTGGAACCATCTGTGACGACACAGTCACACATTCTTTTATAACATTCTTCCTTTTTTGATCTGCTTTTTCCTTTGCAGCCTGTTTAGCATCATCCTTAAATTCGTCTGGAATATTGTTTTGAATAGTCGTTTTAGACCAGATATCAATTAGGTCTTTCTTTATTCTATCTCGTATGTCCTCATTGCTAAGAAATGCATCTTCATTCTGTAATGCATAACATAGCTGAGGGATAAACTCTTTTGCCTTAGCCTGATGCTCTTTCTTTATCTGTCGCAATAATTCATCGTAGGATATCTTTTTATTCTCTATTTGATTAAAGTCTTCTGCTGTAACCATAACAGCATTTATGCGGGCCCGCATAAAATAAAAAAAATTTTTCTTTTTCTACTGGATATATACGATTAAAAGATTTATACCAGACCTAATCGAATGACGAAGTTATACCAATAACAAGGATATCAGCGAATATAACCTGAAGGCATTGAATGGAGAATTTCTCGATCTGATACAAATCGTGCTAGAAGAGATACTGTGGAATAAGTATACCACTAGTCCAATAAGATATTATAGGTAGTGATGACGGTTATGGTCTAACTTGGGGCTTAGTTGGTGGCTACAAACATGTCAATGACAATTGCCATCCGTCCAAGTTATACTGTTAGCACATTATATCATAATAACGGTAGTGAGGATTGCGACATACCGACATCATATTTATCAAGAATTTCCTCTACCAATTTCTTAGATAGCTCGTCATACAGTTTTTTCGCCTCATTCATTAGGATAGTCTCATAACTCTGTGTGGTCCAATTATTAGTATTAACAAGATATGATGGCGTATTATGTGTAGCTGGTAAAAGATTATCATAGACTATCAAGCTATAGTATTCCGGATTGTTTATTATCGATTGAATTACAGAAGAAATAGCAAGTTTCAGGAGAATTTCTCCATTAGATAATGTGTTATATACTTTTTCTTTAACGACATTTCTGATCTTAAGATCTTTATCATTTTCGAATTGTCTTACCAAAGCTTCTTCTTTCAATCTCTTTCTTTGCAGATCGTTGAGCTTAACCTCTTGTTCCTGACATAATTGACAATAGTTATCAAAAGATTTACCCAATACGTCTAGCTGTATATCATAGTCTTGTAAAGTTCTGATTGAACTTTTCGTCATTTCCTCAAGAGACGCTACTTCTAGCTTAAGGTTATGATACTTTTCCTCAAGATGTAATAGATTATTATCATCGGCTAACCTGAGAATTCTTACCACGTGTTCTGCATTTAAACCCGCTTCTTTACTCAACTTATATAATTTCACAAATGACCATAGATCTCCATTTGTTTCTAAATATATAGAATTAAGATCATAGATCTGCTTCAATGCCCAACTTTCTCTGTACAATTGAATTACCTCTGGCTCTCGCAGATCTAATGCAATAGCTACTTCCGTTGGGGATTTGCCTTCAGAGAACATTTGATAGGCTTGGGATGAATTAGACATCGTATGTACGCCACTTGCTCTATCCAATATACCTTTAATGTCACGAAGTGAAATCCTAGCCTCTTTGGCTATTTCGTGATAAGTACTTCCATTTTCGTATAATTCTATAACGAGCTTTTCCTTTTCTCTTCTGTTTGGGCCAATCAAATTCTGTATCTAGTACATATATCGAAAATTTCTCCTTTAAGCCATTGTTACCTGATATTTTCGTTTGATTATCATTACTACCATAGTGTTTTGCTATGTTATCCGATGTTTTCCTTGTTACCAGAGTTACTCTATATTGAACTCAAATTTATGGTCATAATAGACTAAGATTTCAATGATCGTTTCCCCGATGTAGATTGTTTTAAGTCATTTTATCCTGATTTTGTCTGGTTAGAGAGTGCGGTGCGTGACAATATGAGATCCAGTTTTGCATGTAGCGATTTGTGAGGATTTAATATGCATTCCAACGCTTCGGGAAGAAGCCGCTTCATATACAATATGTGTGGCTGAGCTGCTATTGAGGTCCTATCAATACTCCAAATATAAATAAGCTAGCAGCAAATGGGTCAAGTGGACATTTATTGAATAGGAGCACGCCATCCTTGTTAGCGCTCCTTGACGTTGTCAGATATTAACTAAACACCTGTTTGCTATAAAGATCTTTTTCTAATGGCTTTTGTTGATACTGATCTATTTTATTTCTGTATGAGATAGCTTTAGAGCAGAGGTATCCGAAATCTGGATAGAAACCTATTTTTTCCTTATCTTCCGTTAAAACATCATATGACGAAATGATTGTATTCCAGTATATTTTTAGAACATCTTGTTCATTGATAAGACTATTTTTAACTAATGCCCCTAACCAATCGAAATCTGATAATACTATGTTAGCAGATTCCGGGATAAGAATTGTTGGGTCTTTGTCGACCACTACTTTCTTTAATTTAGTTCCACATTCTTCGATTTCTTTTTTGTCGTCAGTGCTTCTAAATTTATAATAATTTTTTGCTGCTATGTATAACCTGATTCTAGCATTTCTATGGGCATTATCATTCAGAACTTCAAAGATTTTTCCCAATGCATTGAACTTATAACCTGATTTGTTGAGTCTGAATGACAAGTCGCAATAGCAGATGCAATGGCTGCAATGGCAGATGCAATGGCGGGGACGACATTTGTATCCATATCATTTTATCTTGAATCGAATCATAAAAAAGAATACCAAATCTACAACTGATATCTAACTGCATCTGCATATTTATAGTATATACAGCTTTACTTTCATTATTCGGAACTACTATTATGCCGATATAATTGGCTGTCTGGCTAAATCTGACCATATAGCCTACTGATATTCCACTTTTTATTTTATTTTATTTTATTTTTAAATTTATTAAATATGCCCTGATGTTCAGGACTAATAAGATAGGTAATACCCAAACATTTGGAACAAGAAATAAAGAATAATTTTGACTGGTACATTCGTGCTGCGTGCGTGAATACAGTCCAATAGAACTCTCTGGAAGTGTGACAAAAAGTGCTGCGTACTTTC
>JANWJI010000077.1 GCA_025449515.1 Nitrososphaeraceae archaeon
GGTGAAGAAACAAGGGTATTCTTGAATTTCTCAAGACACGGTACATAGTATTTGCTAGCCTAACATATCTTGATTCTTTCAACATCCATATTGGATCATACGTCTAGAAAGCTCTAACGGTATTCAAACCCTGGTTTCTACAGAGCCATTCCTGCATAATCTCTTTTATAATGGCATCGACAATAGGATGGTTGGGGTTCCTTGGATGAGGAAGTCTGATTTCAAACTGGTTCTTTATGCCTCCACGCTTTCGAGAAAAGAGAACAACTCTGTCCCCTAATGTTACAGCCTCGGTAATATTATGTGTTACGAAAAGAATAGTCTTGTGTGTAGTTTGATGAATTTGAAGAACTTGGCTTTGTATTATTTGTCTTGTATTTACATCAAGTGCAGCGAATGGTTCGTCCATCAACAAGATTTTTGGATTTAGTACTAGAGCTCGAGCAATTGCAACGCGTTGTTTCATGCCACCCGATAATTGATGAACATAAGCATTCGCAAAGTTTGATAATTAAACCATTTCTATATAGTGCCAAGCAATATCTTTTCTTTTTTCCTTTGGAATTTTTGCTACCTTTAAACCAAATTCTACATTCTCGATAACTGTAAGCCATGGAAAAAGAGCTGCCTCTTGAAATATCAGAATCTTGTCTTGAATGAAATCAGTGCTATTTGCAGTACTATTACTACTCACATAATCAGACTGTCCATCGTTAAATAGTATTTCGCCACCAATGTCATACTCCTTGTCAAGTCCTGCAATTATATTCAATAATGTGCTTTTGCCACAACCAGATGGACCTATTATAGTAACAAATTCTCCATCCTTAATGTCCAAGTTAATATTATTCAAAACCTTGTATTCATCTTCAGTAATACCACTACTGCTTTTGTCAAGATTTCTGTAGTAAATCTTTGAAAGGTTCTTAATCTGCAATATGCTATTAGTATTCGTATTATCTTCTAGTGATTTTGATTCTTCTTTACTTAGCATATGTCTATGCCATTACTTGTAATATCCAGAGAAGAATATAATGAAGTCTTTATACGCAAATAAAATCAAAATCATGCAATATTCGCATCTAAAAATAGTGCTAGCATTTCGTCTTGGAAGCGCTAGCCATAAAAATATTCTGGCTTTATGATTTACCTCTAGTCTTGCTATACAATTCCAATCATTCCAGATCATTGACCGTATGCATATTGATATTCCATATTATCTGTGGTCTAGCAATAATGGAACTACTCAATTCCAACTATGTGATATTAGATATAAATATGAAAAAATCTGTTGTTCACATCATCATTTAAAGTAAAATGTCCTGTATGGAATATCCTGCATATATAATTTAAACAAGCCTAAGGGCTAAAATTGCATATAATACCACATTTTGCATATTTCACATCAATAATATCTTGGTCACGTTATTATTAATGTAGATAATTTATGGCACAAACAGAAATCAAGCATCAACAACAACAGTATGCTCATCCTGAAGTGTTAGTAGATACGCAGTGGGTACAAGACCATCTCAATGATGATAGTCTTCGCATTGTAGAAGTAGACTACGACCATGTGGCAAATTATGAATTAGGTCATATTCCGGGATCAGTTTTAGTACAATGGAAATCAGATATAAATGATCCTATAGCTAGAAACATACTTAGTAAACAGCCATTCGAAGCACTATTGCAGAGGATGGGAGTTAATAATGATACTACCTTAGCTCTGTACGGTGATTTTAACAATTGGTTTGCAGCCTTTGCATTTTGGGTGTTTAAATACTATGGATTCAATGATGTTCGTCTTATAAATGGGGGTAGAAAAAAATGGTTGCTGGAAGATAGGCCATTAACTAAAGAAGTTCAAAGTAATCGGGAAGGTAATTATAGATTAGCAAAAGAAGAACCAGACAAAAACATTAGGGTATATCTTGATTACGTGAAAAATACTTTGGGTACTAAATCGTTAGTTGATGTAAGAAGCCCAAAGGAATTCACAGGAGAAATTACAGCGCCACCAGAATATCCTACAGAGCATGCGCAGAGAGGAGGGCATATTCCAGGTGCTACTAATATTCCATGGAGCCAAGCGGTGAATGATAGTGATGATACATTCAAATCTGTAGGGGAATTGAAGGCTTTATATGGCCCAAAGGGTATAACTCCTGATAAAGAAATCATAGCATATTGTAGAATAGGCGAGAGATCATCTTATACTTGGTTTGTCCTAAAATATCTGTTAGGATATCCAGATGTCAAGAACTATGACGGCTCATGGACTGAATGGGGAAATCTAATAGCAAATCCAATCGAAAAATAAGGTTCTTAGGAACATTCTATTAGATAGAGAGACCTTTATTTCACCACAATTATTTCCACTACAAACTCATTTTCTTTCATTTGATGTATTATTGACCACTTTACTGTGGATTCTAGCAATACAAGCCAAATTAATTTATCCAGAATTAACTTTGATTTATTTTCGTCTAGTATGAATTCGAAGTTTTTAGCATTACTATAATACGACTTCTTAGGATTATACTTTTGAATCCAATCTATTATACCAATGTGGTTTCTTAAAACAAATTAAGGCCATCAGAAAGTATTTCCTAATGAAAGATCGTTGGAATAAAGAAAGACGCAATGCATACTCTATTCTTTAAAATCAGTTCTATTTCTTATCTATTTCTTACCTATACATCATAAATGGAAAACTAGAAAAGAACCTATCTTTGCTCTGATTTATTGCATCATTTTGTCTTGTACAGCGTTCTTACTCACTGGAATTATTTTCTTGCAATATTAAAAGTCATTCAATGGACAACTAATGAATATGAACAGAATCGTATATAGCAGAACAATAGTTACAGGTCCAATTAAGAGGCTCTTCACAAAAAAGACATTTTTTTATAACCATCAATTTATCTCCATACATTCTACAGCTAATTTTATTATAATGGGTATTCTCTTGGCTACTAGTTATAGTAGTTTTATTCTTATTTATAATGTTAACTTGAATTTCATCGATAATGTCCACCTGTATTATTTGTAAATATTTATAATATATTTGCCGCTAAACATGCAATTTAAACTATAACACGCACTTTTAGTTGGTATGCATATGCAGGTAAGAATAGTAGAGATGGACAGGGAGAAATTACGCAGATAGAAACTGAACATTAATAATAATATGATAATAAGCATATACATGTGAGATAATGGAATGCTCTTTTTCTTAGTATAACTTGTTCCGATATTTGCTTGCTTGCTTGCTTGCTTGCTACTTATTAAGAAAACATATCCTGATCTTTTTATCGATATTTTTGAATTTATTATATAAGTTAGAAGACTCATTTTTGGTGAGTCTCATCAAGATAATAATCATACAATAAATATCATCATGGAATGATTGTAATGCCAGAGATAGATCAGTGTACAGATCAACCTTAAAGCCATTATCTTCCAGTGATAATTTTAATGATGAATTCTGATTACTACTTGTATTGCGCTCAGAATCATAGGACCTGTTCTCCAGGATTAGAATTCTTTTACTAAACTCTTGATACAATGTTACTTAGAGGTACCGATACTCAAGCTTATTACTGCTTTTGTATATGCGCAAAATTGGAAAATTGTATGAAAATAATGCACTGTATGTTCGACTAACTTGGATAAAAGTAATTGTGTAATGCATTCTTAATAGTAGTTCTATAGCGATTATAGATTATGGATTATGGTAATAGTTGCACATAACCAAATTTTTTGCACATTTCAAAGCAATAATATTTAATTCAATATTTATCAGCTCTAATGTCAAACATTAAATCAGAAATTGGAATCGTACTTGCGGTTGCTGCTACTGCGATAGTTTTTACAGCGTTAGTTGCATCCACAGTATCTCCTGTACAAGCAGCAGATGGAAACTCATCCAGTTCTGCAAATAATACATCAGCGTCTATCCTGGGTAGTGGTAATGCTACTAATGCGACCAGTCCAGCAGGTTCGACTGCAAACAATACTGGATATACACCACCTAAATGATATATGCAATAACGGAATAGGCATAAGAACATAGTAGAGATGTTTATGCATGGCCGAATTAGATAAAATACGTGATTCAAATGAAGAGTACTCTCACAATTTTAAGTATGGTACTCTTCCTATCACGCCTGCAAGGAAACTGGCAGTACTTGCATGTATGGATGCTAGGTTAAATGTGAATGAAGCTTTAGGACTGGAAACAGGAGACGCACATATAATAAGAAATGCTGGAGGTATTGCCACTGACGATGCAATACGTTCTCTTATTATTTCACACGAGCTTCTCGGAACACAAGAGTTTGTTGTCATAAATCACACAGATTGTGGAATGCTCACATTCGCAGATAAGGATCTCCAAAAAGATTTGAGACAAAAATACAAATCTGATGCAAGTGAAATCAAGTTCTACTCTTTTCCAAATCTTGAAGAAAATGTAAAGAACCAAGTTAATAAGATAAAGTCAACCCCATTTTTGCCCCCCGACATTCCAGTCCATGGTTTCATATACGATGTGAAAACTGGTAAGATCGAAAGGATAGCTGGTGATCAAAAAACAATCAATGAAATATTAATTCCATCCTCTTCCCCATAATTTTTAACCATTAACCTAGATTTAGATAACTATGATAAATAACTATGATCTATAATCGGGATTGATCATACTGAGAGCAAATGATAAATAAAAGTCCACAATTTTTATTTTTACAGACATAATAATTATGAATCTGTAGTTAACTCATATAGTAATGTACCATTCTTTCAAAGACATTTTAGATCAATTCAGATCGATCATACTTGATTTAAATTACGAACTTTTACGAAATACTAAGATAATTAATTATTAAATTATTTGATGATTGGATGATGATTACGTGTTGACTAACCGAAATTACATAAATACAGTTAAAATTATAGTTAGATTAGATTGGTTGGGAAGATGCCATTAATCCAACCAATCCTTCTGGTTTCTATTACCTTGGTGTATGTGTGATTTGGCTTATTTCTTATGCCCCATGCCTACCACATTTTTTGCGAGAGTAGAATTCAATGATGAACAGAAATCTAAAGTCGCATTGGGATCGTACTATATCTTATGAAATCATCACTGATGACTTAATTCTACCATCTTTGCAAATAGGGCAGGTCACGGTTGCGTATTCTTGCATCATATCAATACTGTCAGAATAGTCGGTATATGAGACTGACCACGAACATAAATTACATGATAATAAACTGTTATGAATTAACCCATCTTTGTAGGATGTTAGGGTTCGGGTTCTTATTGCATCACTTATAGGCTTTTCAACCTTTTCGGTTGACAAACTATTTGCTGTTGGGACAGATACCGACATCTCATTCATTTGTCTAATTCTTAATTAATAATAATATTCAATTGGTAATATAACCAAATCTAAATACGCAATTACAACATAAATATGCATGTTTGGTATACATCTCATTCAGCGCTGTCGTGACATATTGCAAGTTGTTATTGTAAGTATATGAATTTAACAATATATATCGAATCACATTTCCAAAAATTATGGTAGATATTTTATGCACCTATTTGTTGAAATAATCTATTTTTGAATATGATAAAAATTGTAACAGGATGACCCAATTTGTGATTGCTGGTTAATTATCTTGAGTAACAATGTGTTTGTCAATCTAAGCGTGTATTGATATCAGTTAACTCATTTCCTTTACGAAAGGTCGTAATAAAAGTTATACTGCTTCTTTCTTTTTATCGTCTTCACTTTACCTCGTATTTTTTAATCAATTCATAAATATCGTCTTAGAAAGACCGAGTAAGGCAAGTTAGTTTAGAACAGCGCTCTATATATGCAATCATCAATAACTTAATATGCAAAATTAGTATTATATATGCCAATGCATATCTTAAATCGTAACTAGTTTGCGCATTTAGTAATGATGATATACACTACTCTCATATTTCAATAGATGCAGATTTTGCATGTATCAAAAGATACCATGCTTAAGGATCTTGTTAAAGAGAGAATAGATTCCATCAAACCAAGGAAAGAAGGTTTAAGCTATATGACAGATAGGCTACATGCAATAGATGCTGACAATTTTGAGATTCTCTCACCTATGATAGACGTTGTAAAGATTTATGGTGTGATTCCATTATTAGTACCTGAAGAAACAATACAAAAGAGAATAAAGTTCTATCATGATCATGATATCCTTGTTTCAACAGGAAGTACTATTACAGAATATGCAATTATGGAGAATTCATTTGAGAGGTTTGTTGAAGAAGCTGAGAAAGTGGGCTTTGATATAATAGAAGTAGGTGAAAACAGCATAGATATAAATTTAGAGCAAAAGCAGAAGATATTAGAAAGTATTTTATCACGAAATCTGAAGTATCACTGGAAAGTGGGCAGAAAAGATCCCAGGCATCAATTAGGAATTGGCAAGACACTAGAAAAAATAGATCAATTGATGAAGCTCAGAGACACTAATGGAAGAGCAAGCAGGGAAGGAGAAGATAATAACAATAAAGACATTAATAATAAAATTAGTCTTGATAACAAAATAATACTTGAGGCAAATGAGGGTTTCAATGTTGGGATTTATGACGAAAAAGGGCTTGTTAAATGGAGCTTTATAGAAGCTTTAACTGCCAACTATCCACCTAGTGATTTTATTTTCGAAACACCACTTGAATCACAACAATCTGCTATGATAGCAGAATTTGGACAGAGAGTAAATCTTGCCGCTATTACTCTGAATGCAGTTATTCAGCTCGAATCTCAAAGAAGGGGGTTTTTATCAAAATCATCATATGATGTCTCATATAATCGTAAGGAACCTGAAGGCGCACCGTCATCAAAATTCCTTTACTATATAATAAAGACAAAGCACCCTATTGAACAAGGCGAACTGATCACATTGACACATTTACCTAGGAGAACAATCCAGAATGCAATAGACGAATTAAAGGAACAAGGATTGGTAACAGAGAAAAACAGTCTTGAGGATACTCGGAAGAAGGTCTACTATCCTATACACTCAGATTGGCTTTAATTCTTTAACTATTTAGTGAATAAATGAATATATCGATAAAAGTCGAAACAAACCCTCGATGTATGTAATGTATGCATAAATATCAACATTTTTTGCATAATTTAAAGTATAGTTGATCCTCTTATAAGATATATTTGATTTGGGTAGTGGTATTAGCCGTCCTAATCTAATTAAATTAGAATATCAAAGATGTAAATAAGAAATATATGAACGTCAATAACAACAATAGAAACAAAATAGCAGGACTGGCAGTAGTAACGATATTGCTCATTACAGCTATGACAGTGACAACACTAAATCAGACAGTATTTGCTCACAAACACCACAGTAAGTATAATAGTGACAAGCTTGAAACCCAAACGCTGGCTCAGGCGAATAACTCAGGAAATGGCGTCTTACCAGTGAGCGTCTTCAGTCATAACTCTGCTTCTCAAGTACAGGGTAAACACAATATAGTAAATGTGTCAGGGCACCAACCATAATTCTCATCCCTATTTTTTTATTTTCATTCATTTGTTTCGGCCTTATTTTAGTACTGGCATATACGAAAGTTTTGCATATATCAACATTTTCTACGTATTGAAAAGCAATCATATATCTATCATCGCAAAATACTGACAGATGAAATTAACAAAGTTATCATCATCAATAACGCGAACAATGAATGTAAAATACACTCGAGAAAGAAAGGGTTCGATTATTGCAATAATAGCAATAACAATCCTTATCATTTCATCAACACCTGTATTCTCTTCTCTGACATATCACCAAAACAACTATGCCTATGCACAAGGAGCAACTCCACAAAAGAAAGTATTAAGACTAGGATATTTTCCTAATGTTAACCATGCTCAAGCAGTTATAGGAATTCAAACAGACGACTTTAAAAAACAGTTAGGAAACAATATTGATCTTCAACCAACTACTTTTAATGCAGGACCTTCAGCTATAGAGGCTCTCCTGGCAAAGAGAATAGATGCCACATACGTTGGTTCTAATCCCGCAATTAATGGTTACGTAGCCTCAGGAGGTAAGGATCTAAAAATTATTTCTGGCGCTGCAAGTGGAGGAGCAGTATTTGTAGTCAGAAATGATTCTGGTATTAACTCTCCTAAAGATTTTGCAGGTAAGAAATTTGCCACACCTCAGCTTGGAAATACACAAGATGTAGCATTAAGAAAGTATCTTTTAGACCATGGCTATAAAACCACAGAAAATGGTGGAAATGTAACAGTCGTTCCAATATCAAATGCAGATACCTTGACTTTATTCTTAAAGAAACAGCTAGATGGAGCTTGGGTACCAGAACCGTGGGGAGCTAGATTGGTAAAGGAAGGTGGTGGCAAGATATTACTAGACGAAAGAGACTTGTGGCCACAAGGTAAATTTGTAACTAACAACTTGGTTGTTAGAACAGATTATCTCCAAAATAACCCAGATGTCATAAGGAAATTGCTAGCTGCAAATGTAAATGAAACGTTATGGATCAATAGCCATAAAGAACAAGCTGCCAAACTACTAAATGATGGCATCAAGAAAATTACTGGAAAGGCAATACCCGCAGATGTGTTGAATGCAAGCCTGTCTAGAATAGACTTTACTTATGATCCTCTAAAGTTGCAATTATTGCAGTCCGCAAACAATGCATTTGACGTGGGTTACCTTGGCAAACAACGCCCTGACTTGTCAGGAATATTTGATACAAATCTGCTGGATCAAGTTCTGCAAGAAAAGAAATTGTCGCCTTTAGAACAGAATGTAAATGCTACAGAGGCGAGCTTGGGAGCAGTGCAATAATAGAAAAAAGTCTATTCATTTCTTTTTCTTTTATTCTCATTTTGTATACCTCTCAAATGAAGGAGATGCTTTCGCTGCTGCTTGGATCTCGGCTTCCGTATAGATCTTGTTTAATCCGTAAGTGTAGTCCAAAAACAGACGACGATACAGACATGTAGATTCTGGCTCATGTTCTATTCTGTCAAAGAGTTGTTCGGGTGCGTTAGGTATTGATGACATCACTATCCAAGGATTGGATATCGTTCATTCATTTGTTATTTATCATTTGTTATTTATCATTGGTTAACCTAGAACAAAGCTTCTTTTTTCACAATTGATAAGATCTTATTCAAAACTCCAGATTCTTGATCAGTTGCTTTTCTATTTAGAGATATCATAAGAATAGGGTAGTCTTGATCATCCAGCAAGAATGTTACTCGTTTTATTTTCTCATATAATGTAAATGAATAGATAGGTTTACCAAGCTTTAATTCTATATCCTTTTCTCCTACCCTAGTGTTCATCCTTATCACTGATTCAATGGTGGATAATGTCGACTCATTTTCTGTTAACAATGGAACCAAGCCTTTTCTGTATTCGGACACGGTTTTGCTACCAAATTTGTTTGCAATTCCTACGAATCTGATAGACTTATCAGCTTCTAGTATATGTCTGCAAAGTGATGAAAGGCCTAATTTGGACATCATTCTAATTTATTTAAGATTATAGAATGTAAATTATATACATTGGTAATACATGTTCATAATTAGTTCAAACTGCCGCTGATAAACAAACCAAGGTAGAAGAACTAGAACCACTAAATCAAATCGATGAGAGGCCATGATAAGGTGAAAGATGATGCGCTGGCAAATCTGTCTGACCAACTTGTGGCTATTGTGGTTAGATTACAGGAACTTGGAACTTGATAAGACAAATAACGGTTTAGATATATCGTCAACCTAATACGGAAAAGCGAAGATAACGATGAAGATTAGAGAGCTGAAATTATTGCCATTCTTTTTGAATTTAGACTCAATAACATTAATTCGCTAACTCACACTCCTCGATAGATATTTGACTATGTATAGTTTGAACCGTCTTGTTCTATAGAAGTTGGCTATAGTATGTCTGAAATCTTCAAACTTTGGATAGTA
>JANWJI010000078.1 GCA_025449515.1 Nitrososphaeraceae archaeon
TGAACAGTATGGTCCAGTATGGCATAACACCTAAAAACTATATATGATATCGAGTATTCTTCAAAACGCATCAATCGTGTATAGATCCAGATCAGACCGGAATCTTGAAGACAACACACTTAGATTTCTTTCATCGGGCGAGGATGACAACGAATTGATATATTATGACGTTTTAGGAACTGAAGCCCATTGCATAATGCTACACGAAATAGGGATATTAACCATATCAGAACTTGGACAAATTCTACATGCCCTACTGGAACTGGAAAGAAATACTACTCTGATAGACCTAGCTAGCTTTGAAGATGTTCATGAATCACTTGAAGCATTTGTGATTCAACAGACCAGTCTTCAAATCGGTGGAAAGATGCATACTGCAAGGTCAAGAAATGATCAAGTAGTTTTAGATATGAGGATGAAGATCAGAGATGACATCAATAACATAAGTACCTATATGTTAGACCTGATCCGTAGTCTACTCAAAAAGGCAGCGGAAAACAAAAAAACAGTTACTCTTTTGTACACTCATTTACAACAAGCTCAAGTAGGGACGTTTTCACACTTGCTTCTTTCATATGTTGAGGCACTTTTTAGAGATCTGGATCGATTGTATTTTCTATATAATAGAATTAACCAATGTCCCCTAGGAGGAGGTGCGATAGGTGGATCGTCTATACGAATTAATAGGAATCGGACCGCTCTCCTACTGGGCTTTAGAGGGCTTGTGATAAATTCTATAGATGCGACTAGCTCGCGGGATACTATGTGCGAGCATGTATCTTCATTGGGAATTATTATGACCACATTGAGTAGGATATCTGCAGATCTGATCCTGTGGTCTACATCCGAATTTGATTATATTGATATCTCAGAGGAGAACAGTTCTTCGTCCAGCGCCATGCCTCAAAAGAAAAATCCAGATCCTTTGGAAATAATACGCGGAAAATCTGGACTATTATTGGGCAGCATGATCAGCGTATTTTCAATCGTGAAGTCACTGCCCACAGGATATAGTAGAGATCTCCAGGAAATTAAACCAGCTTTGTGGGAAGCCTCACGCTCAGTACAGGACTCCTTGCAAATAATGAAAATGGTTATTGATTCGATCTATGTTCATAGAGAAAGAATGGAACAGGTAGCTAACAACAGCTACGCTATCTCGATTGACATAGCAGAACAGCTGGTCATACGCAAACGCATACCATTCCGTACCGCACACAAGATAATTGGTGCATTAGTAGAAAAAGCAGTAAGAAACGGAAATTTGCCCTTGGCACAGTTGAAAAGAGAGCAGGTGGAAGAGGTCCTCCATAAGGTAAAGTCAGATCTCCCGGCTAAAGAGATATTGCAAATAATCATAGGACTTACACCCGAAGTGTCAGTTTGTTTGAGAGCCTCAGCAGGCTCGCCTAATCCCAAACATCAACAGCAAATGATAAGCATTTTGAACCGCAAAGCGTCAGAGTACGAAACAGCATTGTCCAACCGAAAAAGACATCTCCGAACATCGCTAGATGCCTTAAGGAAAGTCGTTAAAAATCATCTTCTAGCTAGTAACGAATGAATGCCACGCTGGTTCCAAGATTGAAATCCAGATTCACTTAAAGCCCTAGGTGAGATTTGAACCCACGACCTAAGGTTTACGAAACCTTCGCTCTGACCAGTCTGAGCTACTAGGGCAAGAGATGACGAAAATTTACTTAATCTCTATTTAATTGTTAATATGCCATATGTTATGAATAGCAAATCAATATAATATAGCAGGGATCTCTAAGGTTTCTATGAAAATATCGGTCTCCGGTATAAGGGGAGTATATGGAAAAGATCTGACTATAAATGAGATTTACAGATTAGGTAGATTATTTGGTTCAGGTCTTTTAGATTTGGGAGGAAAATGTGTCTTAGGCAGAGACACCCGACCTTCCAGTCACATTGTCGCTCGGGTTGTTGGGTCAGCATTGATGGCGCAGGGCATAGACGTATACAACATTGATATAGCGCCCACTCCAGTAGTTTTTCGCGAAGCTAGAAGATATCATGCCGGCTGCGTCATAACAGCTTCTCATAATCCTTTAGATTGGAATGGCTTGAAATTTGTTATTAATGGCAGGGGCCTTTATGAAAATGAACTAGATACTATGCTTGATCGAGTAGTTCAGCAACAGTCTACTAATTTTGGTCGGTCGGTAAGTTGTTTCTCAAGCTACATCGAAGAATTGTTAGAACTAGCGCAGAGTATGCAGATGGTGGAAGAAATAAAGATTGGGCTTGACCCAGGCGGGGGAGCGGCTTGTCACTATTCAAATATACTGTTTCGAAGACTAGGATGTAGAGTCGCTAGCATAAATGATACAGTTGGTATTCATTCACGAAATCCAGATCCGACCGTAGACGATCTGAGGGAATTGAGGGCGCTGGTCCGGTGCAATTCTCTTGATTTAGGCTTGGCTTTAGATCTAGATGGAGATAGACTAGTCGTTATCGATAAGACTGGGAAGAAGTTAACATCTGACGTAACCCTATTGTTTTGTGTGGCAAATGCAATGAGACTTGGAATTAGAAAGTTCGTGATAAGCGTGGATACTAGTTTGTCTGTGAAGGAATTTATTGTCAGCCATAACGGCATAGCATATTACTCAAAGGTAGGCGAAGCTAATGTAGTTAAAGAGATGTCTGAACTCGGCGCAGAGGCAGGTGGTGAAGGGAGCAGTGCCGGCTTTATTATGTCGAAATTCAACATGTGCAGGGATGGGCTGCTAGCAGGCGTTCTTATTTCATCACTAGATCGTGAATCGATGACTGATTGCCTGAGATTATCCTCAAAATATATCCAAATTCGATCAAAACTTGCCGCTGATTCCAGGTTACATGAGGATCTCATTGAGAGATTACACGATGTGTTTGTTCCTATTTCTTCTGAGGCCTCCGAGATAGACGGAATCAAATTAGTAATAGACGAAAATTCATGGGTTCTTATAAGACCTTCAAACACTGAACATGCTGTACGCATTTCAGTAGAATCGCTAGCAGATAAAACTAGTGCTCTTTACAGAGAGATAATAGGTAAAGCGAAGCTGGTATATGATGAAATTAGATGAAAAACAAATAATTCAGCTATTTATTGCCAAACTTAAAGAAAATAATTTGAAAGATTTTGGGCAAAATGATGTTACTGTCATTCCATCACAGAAATTAAGGACTGTCTCATCGTCGCATGCTGTCGTTTTCAAATGTGATATGCTAGTCGAAAGTACGGATGTACCTGCTGGAATGGAACCATGGCAGATCGCCAGAAAAAGCATTGTATCGGTTATCAGTGATCTTTCTGCCAAGGGTGCCAAACCATATGTATCTTTGATTTCTGTGGGAATCCCGGTGGATTATTCAACAAAAGCAATAGCGAGTCTGGTTGAGGGGTTTCGGATGGCGTCGCGAGAATTTGGTTTCATAATAGCAGGAGGTGATACCAATCAGACAAAGGAATTGATTATAGATTGTTGTGTTATGGGAATTACCTATAGAAGCCATCTAGAGATCCCTGGTAGAAATGGAGCAGGTCCTGACGATTTCATCATTGTTTCTGGAATGTTTGGCTATCCACCAGCCGGGCTAAAAATCATTAAGGATAGAGCGATAGCCACGGAAAAATTTAGAAAAAGAGCTATTAGTTCGGTAATGATGCCAATACCTAGAATTCGATTTGGTGCCATCCTTTCAAAGTATTTTTCGTCATCCATTGATTCTAGCGACGGCCTTGCAACGTCGCTTTACGAACTGGCAACACAAAGTAAGGTAGATATCCTCGTAAAGGAGATTCCATGTAGATTGGACTTAATTGAATTTGTGAAACATAACGACTTGAGTTCGAGAGAATTAATATTCCATGGTGGTGAGGAATATGAGATAGTCGCTACAATTCCACGATCTAAGCTTAAGCAAGCTATCTCCTGTGCTGAGAGATCAAGAATTAAGTTTTTAGTAATAGGCGAAGCTACGAGGGGCCCTGGAAATGTATTCATAAAATCAAAGAAGGGAAATAAATACTCACTGCTTGAAAATAGGGGATATACTCATCTTTCATAATCTTGAGCAATTTAAAAAATAAGGTAAATTGCGCAAAAGGTTTAGATGATCAGAATAATAATTTTTATTCGAGCAATATATACAAGATGACAAAAATTGGTCAATCTGCTGGGCTGGATCGTCCGTGAACATGTTACCTCCTTAAGTTAATATACCTGCAGACATTCAAGAAGTGGCATGAGTAGCGAAACCGAAGATCTATTTAAGTACAAATGGGGAGTAGCACATATTTTTAGTAGCTATAATAATACATTGGTTCATATTACCGATATTAGTGGCGCAGAGACAGTCTCCTTTAGCTCTGGAGGAAGGCATGTTACTGCTGATAGGTATGAGTCATCGCCGTATGCTGCTATGAAATCTGCTGTGGCTGCAGCAGATGTGGCTAAGACAAAGGGCATTAATGCACTTCATATTCGCGTGAGGGCTGTCGGAGGAGTAGGTCCTAGGATACCTGGTCCAGGGGCCCAAGCTGCTATTAGAGCTCTTGCCAGAGCTGGATTTCGAATCGGTAGAATTGACGATGTCACCCCTATACCTCATGATACCACTCGTAAACCTGGGGGACGGAGAGGTCGTAGAGTGTAGCGGTTAGTTTCCTTGGAATTATTTCCAAAATTCTTTATATATTTAATCGGGATTTGATCGATTTCCTAGGATAGTTGATCTATAGTTAATAAGAATGGGCAGACGGCAGGACGTGATCTGTTTTCTATTCGATTGAATGCGTACTACTTAGCATTTGAATATTCTCTAATTCGTGATCTTTGAATTTGATTGACAATTTATCACGTGTGGGGTCTAAGATCACGTGAATTCTGCATCTCCCTGATACGCCTGTTAGTGTATGTTCAAAAGTTATAGGTACAGAATTATTCTTTAAAGATTCGGGAATCTGAGGCTCGAACTGGATTCGGTTTTTGGTTATATCAATTCTCATACCAAGCATCATCTCGCGCAAAGCGTAGATGTACATTCCAACTGACCAAGCTTGCAGAATACACGAATTAAATGGTTCAGGTCTATCACCTCGGTAAGTTTCGGCAAACATGCCATTTTCTGCAAGAATTCTCTCTGCCATGCATTCTAGATAATACAATGCCTGTTCGCTCCTACCAAATTTGATTTCGCTAATTGCAGCCCATCCAGTGACGAGTGGCCAAACTGCCCCGTCATGATATAAAGTTGGATGGTACTTTGGATCGAGAGAGCTTAACGTTCGCACTCCCCAAGGAGTAGTCAAGTCACTCTTTTCAATCCTTCTCAAGACTGATTCGGCTTTGGCCTTTTCACTGACCGCATCTGATAGGATGGGGATAAGTGCATTAGGTCTAATGCTTGAATCCCTGCTTCCATCCCTACGGACGGTATCATAGTAGAATCCACTATTTTCATTCCAATACACACGATCGATACGATCTCGTAATAATCTTGAATTGTGTGACCATTTTTGTTCGTTACTGTGATCGCCAACGATTGTTGCTAATTCACTCCCAATTTTCAGACCTTCATAAAAAAGGGCTTGAACATCATTTGCACTCTTCCGTCGATCTATATGATCCATCCAGGTTGAGTCCTGGATCGGAAGTTTCTCAGCAATTCCTGTAAACCCATGTTCAATTAGACCGTCACCATCTACATCTTTAGAAAATCCCCAATTTACGAGATCAATTATGTTCCTCCATCTTTTCCTTAGGTACTTAACATCTCCAGTAGAATAGACATATTCTCGGATTATCCAAGGAAATAAAAATGTAGAATCAGCTGATCCGAAAGTGGTATTGTGAAGAAAGGCCTTACCACTAATTATCATTGGCAGCTCGCCTCGAGTTGCCGATCCAGCCGTTCTTCGGGCCTGATGCTTGAAAAAATTTTCCAGGACATCTAGGACAAAATCATAATCCCCAAGAGAGAGATATCCTCTCAATGACCATCCAGTATCTCTAGCCCAATAATTCGGAAAACGAGGAAGACCTGCACATATGCCAGGACCTAACTCATCATAGTCGGCCTTTAAATATTCCATACTCATTCTGGCTTTTTCGTATGCCTTGATAAGTTTTGAGAAGGTGGAGTTCTGATGTTGAGTGGATTGGATATGAAGAAGGCAAGACGACAATCCCTTGAAATACTTCTCGGTATCTTGCAGCAATCGTTGATAATTTTCTCTCAAATATTTGTATTCTTCAACGCAATCTTGAGAGCTGATATAACTTCCGGTCCCTATCAACGCAATCTCAACATTCTTGCCAGGTTCGATTTCTACGTCATAGGAAATCTCCAGATCGTTATCGAAGGAATCAGTCAGAACTTTGGAAGGTTTCAATGTTTTAGGGGAAACACCTATTGTTCCATAATAATGTGCTATGTCTCTCCTAGCAGCAGTCTGAATGAGAAGACAATTTTCACCATCAATCAGATCTGACGAGTTATGTTGTGAGATTGCTGCCAAGCCGTAACTTGTTATATTTCCATCTATCAAAAAATGAATTCTTATCTTTCTTTGCGGTCTACTAATCTTCCTTCTTAATCCAAGTTTCTTATAGTCCAAAGTCTTATCTGATATCTCTAGCCGCATAACAAATCCTCTGTGACTCAAGGGCAAAAATAAGGTTCTTTTAACTTGCAACCCAGAGACTTCATGCCTTGTGTAGAGGATTCCATTTTCGTGTTTAGATGACGCAACAAAATTCGGAAGCCTTTTGCGTACTTCACCTTCTATTGAGATTTCTACGTTAATCCGTCCAAAAGCTCTCGCTGGAGGTACGTACAGCCCACCGTTATCATACCTTACGCCCATCCACGTCCAATTCGCTGAAAGATTTGCATTCGATGAACAAACGATATATGCCTTTTTATTGGAAAGAATTAATGGACTGGTAAAATTCTTAAAAATTGTATCCTCGCTATCGGTAGCAAAATTTGTTTCGTCAAAAATGTTAGATGGAATAAATATTCTTTCCCTCTGATCTCCGGCATGGTCCCTGAATGTAAAGGGGATAATTATTTGCTCAAATCCCTCGAGCTTGCTAAGTATGACTATTTTGTGTTTCTTAGTTCTATCTAACATATAATCCCTCGTTATTAAAAATCTGGCACTTTGAAAAGGTCTAAAAGATATGGGTCTGTTTTCGTAGATAGTGGACGCATTGACTACGTCATCAGAAGTAGCGACAAAGATTGATTTCTTTGCAATAGGGATTTCGTCAACGTATATATCAAGAGATACAATGTTTCCACCTAATGGGATCGGTGGATTTAGTAGAGAAAAAATGAATCCTGGATGTTTACTTTGGCCATTAACAATCGTTACGTTTTTAAGACTTCCCTCAATATAGGAAAGAACGGTGTGAGTCTTGTCAAGCGTTCTGACCATTGAGTATATCTACCATGTTGCCTTCTAGTTAAAGAACACGTTTCCCACGAAACCAATTTATAATATCATAATGCAATACGAGGCATATCATAGGCTTATTTTATCAAAAGAAATATTGCGAGTTATATATTAACCTTAGGTAGTCTGATAATATAAACAAGACTGTTTATATAAAAAAGCAATTCTGAATTGTAATGTGATGCCAATAATTGACTTTTTTAGGAGGAGTGCACGTAGGTAATAATGCACCAGTGAGGGTAATGGGAATAATAAACGTTAGCCCTGAATCAATATACAAAGGATCTATCTTGACCAGATTCAAAGATATTGCGAAAACTGCGCGGATTATGGAAGATATGGGAGCCAGTCTAATAGATATAGGTGCAATGTCTACTGCCCCATATCTGCAGACACTCATCCCACTCCACCAAGAAGTAAGGAGGATGGTTGATGCAGTCAAAGCAGTGAAAATAAGTTGTAATCTTCCAGTATTAGCTGATACGCCAAGGGCAGCTGTTGCAAAAGAAGCAATCGAAGCGGGTGCTGATGCCGTTAATGACATTTCCGGACTCAAATATGATACAAACATGGCTACGATCGTAGCGGACACCAAAACATCAATAATCCTTGGAGCTTACGGCAGTCCGTCACTCCACTCTTCATGGCAGATTTCTGCAACAAAAAAATTCTTGCAGGAAAGCTTATCAATAGCACGTCAAGCCAGGATTGCAGAGAATAAGGTCATTATCGATCCATCGATTGGATTTTTTAGAAGCGAAGGTAAAAATCCGTTCTTTACTAAAATTCATGGTACAGAATTCTATATTCGTGACATAGAAGCA